>NZNR01000040.1 GCA_002694955.1 Planctomycetaceae bacterium | reverse complement strand
TTTGACAAGATTCTTGCCTGGCCGGACTCCGTCAATGGTTATCAGTTTTCCCGCCCAACTCTTTTTCTTGAAGGTGAACACTCTGGCTTTGTTGGGCCCGAGCATGCGGAAGTAATTCACAAATTATTCCCAGTGGCGAATCGTCAGGTTATCGAGAACGCTGGTCATTGGATCCATGTTGAGAATACAGAGGCTTTTCTGCATGCAGTGCGAGCATTTATGGAATCGTCGTAACCTAGTTGCATTAGAAGGGGCAGGAGGACTGCCACGACACTATGTTCCCGGTCAGAGGATGTGAAAACTGTATTTCACGAGCATGAAGAAGAAGACGATCTGCGGCTTCGAAGGCAGTGGCATCTGCGTATAACGGATCCCCAAGAATAGGATGATCGATCGAAGCAAGATGAAGTCTTATCTGATGAGAACGCCCGGTAAGTGGTTCAATCTGGAGACGAGTAGTATTGTCATGGTTTTTAAGTACGCTCCACGATGTTTCAGAAGAACGTCCATTTTCGTGATCAATTTTGTAGCGTGGTGGCCGTGTTAGATCTCGTCCGATCGGCAGTGTTATGCACCCGGAGTGTTGTGCCGGAGTTCCTTGCACAATGCATTCATAGATTTTTCGAACTTTGCGTTCTTCAAACTGAAGACTGATATTTCGCTGAGACGCTTTATCCAGAGCCATTATCATGAGTCCTGAGGTGTCACGATCCAGACGATGAACAACTCGAGCGGTTGGAAAGCGTGTCTGAATACGGCTGGATAAACAGTCCTGTAAATCGGGCCCCCGTCCTGGCACGGAAAGGAGCCCAGAAGGTTTTTCGAGTACCAAAAGATATGCATCGCGGTAGTGAATGAGAAGGTCGTCATCAGAGTGCATGAATTGGACCTATGGACGGTGAAAAACGTAGGGTGGTGAATGCTCTATCCATTCCTTGGATGTGATTTAATACCAGACACCCAACCGCACGAGAAATGTGTCACTGGGATGATAGTCAGCTGTATCAGTCACATAATATTCTACGAGTCGCCCTGTTACCCAGCCTGTTTCCAGACGCCAACTGATTCCAAGATCTGCAGGTCTCCGCTCCCATCCGGCCAGCAAACGATAATCGTGATAGACAACAATGTCGTCAGCACCAGAGTCGCGACGCACAGCCCACTGATTTCCCCCAAATTCACCAGCAAGATAAACCCACTGAGCAGCTTTTGAAGTTTCTTTGATTCGCCAGGCGAGACGAGGTCGTGGAAAGATCAACTCAAAGCGTCGATCATCACTCGGAGTCCAGAGAAGTCCGCCAGCGGGCAGAAGATTGACATCATAACGATCAAGGTAGATGACCCCAGCAACAACACGGAGATCTTCGTGAGCCTCCCAAGCACCAAATCCGTGGCCTGTGACCCGGAATGCCTGTGCACTGTCATTTACAAAGTCGCTGTACCAGCCTGGTGCAACTGCAAGATCGACACCCAAACGTTCACCAATTTTTCGCATCCAACGGGCTTGAATCCATGACTCATAAAGTGTTGCAGGAAGACCAGGATCCATCGGGCCACTTGCCTCATCTATAAAGGTCCATCCAAAACCGGGAGTGACGAGGAGTGGTGAATCAACGGTCGGTGCAGGCATACCAAGGGTCAGGCTCGTTTCGAGCGTAGCAAGCCCAAGCCCGTTGCTACCCAGACGAGGTAATTCGGTAGTCGTGAGAATGAGTTGCTGGAGAGCCCCAGGCTTTGCACCAGGAGGAAGTTTTCGACCAGGTGGATTATTTTCTTGGCGTGGTTGGCCTGGCGGAGCGACATCGTCTGGTAGCAGTGGCTCAGTTAGGTCTTGAGGATCACCGAGTGCAGCCAAGCGAATCTTCTCAAAGAAATTGGTGTCAATCGACTCCACTGGCGGTAGCGGGATAATCGCATCGTCGGAAGCAGACACATCAAGTGTCTGAAGGGCAAGGCATAGCAAGAGAATGAGCTGCGATATGTTTCTACGCTTTTGAGAAGCCATATTCTTCTCCGCGAGCATTAGTAGGCAAGGCCTAAGCGAAACATGATGGTGCTCGGCAGATCAACAATTTGTTGTATCCCAGTGGAGGGATCACCGACGCCATTGACATAAAAGAGTTGGCGATAGAAAGCGTATCCGATTTCAAAGTTGCCGGAGAAGCCGGTTGTGGCGAGAGGTATCCACTCGGTCCCGAGAGAAATGCGAATGTCGTTATAGTCAAACCTTTGAATAAATCCATTTGAACCGTTTGAGTTTATATTTCGAAATGTCCAAGCACCACCACCATATTCACCCGCAACGTAGCCCCACCAAGCATGTCGTCGGGTCTGTCCAAAACGCCACATAGCTCGTGGAGCGGGAAAGAAGACGTCATATCGTGATGTCGCATTTGGTGTCCAGGTAAATCCGACAGCTGGTAATAACTTTACTTGGTTTCGGTCGAGGTAGATGACCCCCAGTTTACCTTGAAAAGTTGGCGTCATATTTAACGTGCCGATTGCTCGTCCCATNACNCGCCAGCTATCCNTGACAAAGACATCCCAATTTGTNTAGAAGCCAACNCGGATACCTAACTCGGCNCCNAATAGTGGGGTGAATTGTGGATTCCAAGCTGTATCCAAAAAGTTATCGTAGGTATTTCCTGGGAGTTGAGGGTNCAAAGGGACGGGATTNATTACAGCACCGGGGTTTTGGCTTTGAGGACCACCCCACAACTGTAAACCAAAGCCTGGAGTAATCAGCAGAGGAGCCTGATTAATATTNGCTGGTGAATTCATGAAAAACGGGAGTGCAAACGTTGCCGTTGTATCGAGTTCATTTACAGCGACCGAATTTCCTCGACCAGTTCCAAGAACATAGGTCCAACTTCCCCGCACCCCCTGATATGCTCGCAAGGATTGTTGGTATGTTTGCTGAAACCATTGACTCTGTTGCGTTGGCGGTTGNGGATAACCAACAGGCANTGGTTGNGAAGGATTACTTGGGACGATAGGTGGTGGTGCTGTCGAATAGCCCGGGTAACCAGGCTGTCCATTTACAGCTGACGTGGCCCATGTTGGTGGCGGATTTGTTCCCGGGTTGGTTGCAGGTACAGGATAGATTTGGCTCGCCTGTGGCCCGTACGGATCCCACGCGGGGGGTGGAGGGGAGAGTGGATAGCCATACGGTGATGCCTGCGCAATCCTATCGAGAGAGGAAGCAGCAGGTGGAGGCAGCTGTACAGTCTGCGCAGCAATGTTGTTATCTGCCGTGNATGCAGATATTCCTATGATCAAGACAATGAGTGAAAAAGTCTGTACTCGCACGCGGTCGACGACTAACGCAGAGGGAGGTTGGCTGTGGTCATCCGGATAGCCCCGAATGCTGACCCCAACTCTTTGTGGGGGGTACCGCGCAAGAGCTATACGGGTCAACATCGCCACCCTTGCATCACGTTTACTGCTTTCTTCTATGGTCTTTAGTTCACGTAGACTTCCCTCTTTGACAGACTTTTTGTCTGATAAAGCTGGGTGATAGACCATCCTCAGTGGTCTCTTGTGCGAGATATGNTTTCTCTNATTTNTTGGCAGATGCACGTCGGTATCGATCTGTGCTCGTGTGAAGAATGATTTAAGGGCAGGTTCGGATGACGAAAATTGGAGATACGGAACACCTGAANCAGGTGACNAAACTCGGNACCATTGAGTGCCATTCAGAGCTTGAGTCGACAATGGATCGAGCGAAAGAAATCGCTGTCGATANATCCGTACCTCTCCCTGCTTTGNTTACAGCAATTCATCAAAAAAGTGGCCGGGGTCGTCGTGGTGCAGGCTGGTGGCAGCCAGTAGGTAGCTTGGCGATGACACTCATTATGGAAATACCCTCAAAGGAAAATNTTCCGGTAAGTGTCCTGCCAATTTGGTCGCTCGCATGCGGACTTGCTGTCGCAGAGTCTCTTCATCAACTCAATCCAAAACTGAAACCCCATGTGCGTTGGCCGAACGATATAGAAATCAGTGGTCGGAAGATAGGAGGCCTTCTACTCGAAGCAACAACAACTCAAAGGCTACTCATTGGTGTTGNGATCAATACAAATGGCTCAAAGGAGGATGCACCAAAGCAACTCAAAGAACGACTTATCACAATCCCGGATATCTTGGGTAACACTATTTCACATGATGATCTTCTAGCAATTCTTGTTCCTCAGATTTTGAATACTGTTTTTGATACGTTCAATCCTGAAAAACGGTTGTCGATTTTGAANAGGTATCAGTCCCGTTGCAGCCTGACTCATATGTCAATCAAGCTCTTNGATGTTCTATATGAGTCTGAAACAGATGGAATCACGTCACAGTCTCTCAACCGCGCGACTACATTGACCGGTATTTGTAAAGGTATTGATGCGGCCGGTCGTCTCCTTGTTGAGACACCACAGCAAACATGTGCGGTATTGGCAGGAAGTCTGACTGATCCCTCAGCAATCTGGAAACGATGAGTCACAGTGTTTGCTGCAAACANATCCCTCAATTTCGGGAAGAGTTCTTTTGAGCCACAAGACAGATTTCCTGTCCACCCGTTGATAACTGTTGTACGCGGGCTTGATACCCCCAAGATGCACATGATGCGCACCACTGATCGAGTTTATCAGCATGTGCTATCTCAGAGAGTTTGAGCGTTGCGATAATTCCACGTGGTNTCTGAGGCCGAGATGAAAGAATTCTTTCTAGAGAGGCTATCGTGTTGGCTGGGTCGATGTTCATATCAGTAAGAATCCAATCGAAGTCAGCAAACTCTCTGATTCGGATATCCCTGGCACGTTTTTTCCAATGCGTGAAGTGCTCATGTTTAACCAGCAGGGGATTCATGGTGGCAGGATCGACACCGACGACTGTGAGATTTGCCTCCAGAAGGCGTTGACAGGCTCCACCTGGAGCCGCCCCCAGCTCACAGACCCGTTCTCCGGAATGAAATTGAATACCAAAACGAGCGATCGCTTCGTCGAGTTTGAGCCACGCCCGTGAGATGCCGTGATCAGGCATTAGTCCTGGGTAATATCCTCCAGACCATTGACATGTCGGCCCACTTCCAATGTGCCAGCCAAACCACCAACGATCAACAGAGTCAACAACACAGTTCAGAATNAGNTTCTGTTCCGACGNGACAGAATNTCTNTGAAAGGAATAAAGCGAAGCAAGCTTGCACTGAATTGAGGCAGTGTCAACCTGAAGACGGGGATCACGTTTCCATACATGGACCGCGTTTACTTTTAGNGTGCCGAGCAATTGCTGAGTTGTAGCAATTCTCTCATCCTCATCTTGTCCTGTAACCTGTCCTAATGAACGAATGCCAATGCGAGCGAAAACAAGTTGTTCAAGAACCTTNTCAGGCACTCCGAAGTGACNCCACTCTGGTTTTGANACGATATGGGANGGAATNCGAAAAGTTACCAGACCTTTTCGCCAGTACAGCTTTTGGANTGNAGGAAAAGTAAGCCGTTGTCGATGNTCTAAAGCAGACTCACTGCCATGCTTGCATCCAATCAGCAAGTACTCACTCTGTTGAAGAGGCGATGACATGTAGGCTTCGGATATTTGGCCGTTCATAGATATGTATCAAACCGGAGATATGTGCCAAACCGGGCTGACCAGAAGCCTACCTATAAAATGAGGCCGGCCCGGGCGCCCAAGAGCCCGGGCCGGCCTTTCTCGTCAGAACAACGGCATGTTCACCATCGTCCGATCACCCTGCCAGAATGAACCATTCTCACATTGGAGCGTTCGATGGAGACCGCCTTCAGTCACGTCAAAGACGGATTAGGCGTGGCCCTTTTTCTTGGCAGCCTTCTTCTTCTTGGCGACTTTCTTCTTCTTAGCCACCTTCTTCTTGGCAGCCTTCTTCTTGGCTACCTTCTTCTTGGCGACTTTCTTCTTCTTCTTAGCTACCTTTTTCTTAGCAGCCTTTTTCTTAGCTACCTTTTTCTTAGTAGCTTTCTTCTTAGTAGCCTTCTTCTTGGCCATTGAATGGCTCCTTGCCAGTAGCACCCCCTAGGAATGAACCGACTACTTCCTTGGGGTGCTGAGTGTTGGAAGCGATCGACGTTTTCATGCTGCCATGATGTGCAAGCACATACATTGCATGCATGAAGTACGTGTTTTCAGAAATTTTGTGTTCTACTGTCAAGAGAAATCACGGAAATTTTTTAAAAAATTTTGGTTTTTTTTAAAAAAATTTGGATCGTACTCTGTTTTTGTTAAAGCAAAATTTAATCAGAGGACATGTCCAGAGACTGTGAGTGAGTATTGAATGCGAACAAAAAATACTTTTTTTACAGTAGAAAGTCTCTTTTAGGGCCGTGCTGAGTGTTTTTTTACCCAGTCGTGAAGCATGGTCATTTGGGCAGCAAAACCCTGCTCATGACAATCGAGTGGGCTTTTAAAAAAACTTGCCAGCCAAGGCAGTGAACCGGCCTCACCAGCCACTCGGGCGCGATCAACCAATCGGACAAGATCAATGACCAATGGAGCTGCCAGAATAGAATCACAGCCCTGCCATGTGAACTGCATGGTCATTGGCGTACCAAGAAATCCCTGAAAATGGATGTGATCCCATGCAGTTTTCCAGTCACCAAGACTCTCAATGAATTCAATAGATACAAGTGTTTGTGGCGTTGATGGTAAGAGATTCGCAAGCAGATGGTCTTTACTCTTTACCTTGGCTGCTTTGTTTGATGGGTCATCAAGAATTTTTCCATCAAGGTTCCCAAATATGTTGTGTCCCACCCAACTCATGACATCCAGGTGGCGATCACGAAACATTGGGGCAAGTACACTCTTAAGCAATGTCTCACCAGTTTTTCCATCGCAGCCTGCATGAGGGAGTCCCCTCTGTTGTGCGAGGGTATTGAGTGCGTGCGGTGTTGCACCAGTGGAAGGTGTAAAATTGATATAGGCAGCATCTGCTTCGAATGCAGCAATTGCATAGAGGCTGCTNGTGGGGAGTGGACTTGATTCTGATGCNTTCTCGAGCAAAGAAGAAATNTCATCAANATTGTCTGGAATAGGCAATGACCAGGGNGGTTCAGTTGATGCGAGGTTCACCACGACCACACGTTCAACATCATTCGTTTCTGCAAAGTCAAGAATATCTGTTCGAATTTGATCAATAATACTTCGTGGTGTCTGNGCTGCTTTGGATTCTGGCANAGAAGCTATAGCCTGAATGGAGCTACCAGATGCCACTACAGTGCCAGGTCGAAGACGAGTCTCAATATCTATCAGATCAGGAGTGACAGATTCCAAGACACCAGGTGGAATTGCTCGACTGACTGTCCACATGCGGCGAGCCTCATCAAGAAGACTCCCATCACGAATATCATGTCCACCAATAACCATATCACTNCAATCAATAAGATTGAGTGAATGAAAAGCCGCGGTCTCAGTAATGAGACCGATTGGCTCAACCAATCTACGGGCAAGAGCTGCTAGGCCGGTCATGACGGTCGTGGCGACGCCACCTTTTGCACCGATTAGCCAAAGTCCAATTCGTTTTTGTGCCATCCAAACTCCTCATGGTCACCGTGGTATCATCTGTGACGGATGGTTGNTTTGTGTTTTTATGCCAGCACTAGTTTCGGATGGCATACTGATANCAGAAGTATGCCATGTGATAGAGGTTCTTACTGGTAAGAAATAGGAAAGGAAATAAAAGTCATGGAAGAAGCTGCTTGCCTTCAATTAGCANATCGGATGGCTTCCCTCCAGCCATCAGCGACACTCGCTATGGCAGCGCGAGCTGGTGTGATGAAGGCATCTGGTATCGATGTTATTGATCTTTCAGTCGGTGAACCAGATTTTCCGACACCAGAACATATCTGTAAGGCCGGGAAAGCAGCTATCACTGCAGGAAAAACAAAGTATACGCCAGCGGCTGGAATACCAGCGCTGCGTGAAGCAATTGCCAAAGACTATACGCGTCGATCTGGTCTTTCAGTCACACCAGCACAGGTTATCGTTTCAAATGGGGCGAAACACAGTCTTCATAATGTCTTTACAGCTGTCTTAAATCCAGGTGACGAAGTCATCGTACCAACTCCTTATTGGGTCAGTTATGCAGAATTGATCAAGCTAGTTGGAGCAAAACCGATTCTTGTTGAGACCTCAATCGATGAGGATTTCAAACTTCAGCCNGCAGCCTTGAAGGCAGCAATAACTCCTCGTACGCGAATGCTTCTGCTCTGTTCTCCGAGTAATCCAACGGGTGTTGTTTATTCACGTGAAGAACTCACTTNCATTGCAGATATTGCGATCGAATCAGACATTTCCGTGGTTTCTGATGAAATCTATGATCAGCTTGTATTTGATGGCCGGGAATCTGTTTCATTTCCAACATTACGACCTGGTCTTGAGTCACGGAGCATTGTTGTCGCTGGTGTAAGTAAGACGTATTCAATGACGGGTTGGCGTATCGGATGGACGATCGCTCCACCCGCACTGTCAAAGGCAATGGGGAGTCTTCAGAGCCAAGAGACAAGCAACCCGTGTAGCATCAGCCAACATGCAGCTATCGAGGCGATCACTGGTCCGCAAGAATGTGTCGCAGTGATGCGCAATGCATTTCAAGCACGAAGAGACCTTGTTGTTGAAAGGCTCAGGAGTATCCCAGGTGTGAAGATTCCTGATATCGGTGGTGCTTTTTANGCTTTTTTTGATATCCAATCATTCNTAGGTGCCTCCAAAGGTCCTCAAGACAGTGTGGCCTGGTGTGAACAGTTGCTTGAAGAAGAACATGTGGCAACTGTGGCAGGCAGTGCTTTTGGTGCAGAAGGACATGTTCGCATGTCTTTTGCTGCATCTGAGGAGAAGTTGACGGAAGGCCTTGATCGAATTGCTCGTTTTCTTGGTTCGGTGNAGTGAACAAGACATCNNCAGAANTCCGGAAAAAAGANNCAGCAGCAATTATCCTTGCGGGTGGAAAAGCGAAGCGCTTAGCNGACAAACGACCACTCGGCGGGAAAGCAGAATGTATTATCGGTGGTAAATCTCTTCTCAGTATTGTGAGTGGAGCTCTCGTTCCAGTCACACGTTCGATTCTTGTTGTGGGTGGTGATNCACTGGACTTGTCTTCTCAAGAATTTGTACCTGTTCGGCACATTCCTGACCATCAGCCGAATTCTGGTCCATTAGCAGCCGTNCNGGATGGGCTTCGATGGATNTGGCNAGAACACCCTCAACCCCTGCCACAATTTGTNATCCTCTCCGCNTGTGATCTGCCTGCAATTCGCTCATCCTTTGTGTTGGAAATGATTGCTCGTTTTNCACAGGAAGAAATGTGTACGCAGTGGGTCATTCCAGAGGTAGGAAAACGTCTTCAGTATCTTTTTTCTGTTTGTCGGCCAACGATTCTGCATCACTTAGAGGGCTTTTTTAGCTCTGGTGGTCGCGATTTTCGTGGCTTTGTTCAATATCTCCAGAAGTATGAATCAAAGAGTATTCATGTCATATCTGATGCCATCTGGGCGACAATAGATCCAAATGCACATGCAGGCAGTGATATTGATACTCCCACTGATCTCGCCGTGTACACAGGCGATACTTCGCATTGATTCATGAGACTCTCTATACTCANNTAGNGAGTATCGGTAATTTCAGTCTCGTGTTTATGAGATACGCTCTTTTTTCTCAACCACAGATCAGCCGACAATCATGGATGATGTCCAGAATGATCAAAAAGATTCTCTACGATCCGTCCTGTTGCGACGGTGGCGGTGGTTTACACGTTTAATCAAGCTGGTTGTTATCTGTTTTGTCATATACCACTCGCCAAGATTAACACGACTTAAGGCTGTTCGAGATTGGCCNCTAGAAAACGTATTTGACGGCCTTGCAGGCCAAATCTCATCGGGTTCAGCAACGTGGGATTGGTTTGGNCCCATTGTTTATCAAGACCTTCTNATCAAGACATCAGATGGAANGCCATTGCTCGCTGTTGATCGCTTAGAGGTGAACAGAAACCCTCTTCGTTTGGTCTTGCAACCACACGACCTTGGCTGCATACGGCTTGAAGGAGCGAGGCTCTCAACAGCCGTGTGGGACGGTGGAAGTACCATTGAAACAGTGCTCGATCCGTGGATCGAAAAAGTAAGTCAAAGTAATCNGCAAGAAAGTGCTCAAAGNCCTACTGATAACGCAGATACTGAAATAGTATTNGGTGANACATCCAATCACATTACAGGAACCGTTGAAATCGTTGATGCAACAATCGAGTTGACAGATTTACGGCATGGAGATGTATGGTTGCTCAATGATATTGCCGCAGTTATTCCATTCCCCCAGTCTGCAGCGGGTGGTGAGCCTTCTTTTTTCCCATCGGGCACAATCTGTAGTGGATCTATTCGATACGCCGAAGAGCCTAAGTTGGAGATGCGTAAAGCTTCTTCACAGGTTGAAAATAGGCTAACGACAGCCAGTATTATCAATCGAGCAAATTCAATTCTTGCTCAGCCTGGTGGTTGGTCAGTGACAGTATCCGAGTCGGAGGCAGATAAAAGAAAGTCTTCATTGGTGGTAGGGACGACCCGCTGCCCGGCCGGTATTTCACGGGTAGTAGCAAATCGATTTGGCTGGTCGCATCTCATCCAAGGCATCGTTGATATTCGCGCTGATGTACTTCTTGACCAATCGTTTCAAATGAATTGGTCGACCCCACCATCTCATAAAGAGGCACAGGTTGTTATCAAGGGCAACGTTATCGGTCGAGATTTGTCAATTGTTGAAAATAAGACAGATCAGAAGGAACTGGTAATTGAAAAAGTTGATATGCCTTTCGAGGCTGCTTTATTTCCGGATAAATATGTTATTAAGAGGTTCCAAGCAGAGACAGATGTCGGTTACTTGGAAGCTTCAGGAACTATTACGGCGACACCTGGCCATAGATATAAAAGTGACATCGTATTTCCTGGTTGGCAGGTACTGGAAGTATTTCAAGGTGATGACTTTGAGGCCCATGCATCTATTGACATTGCTTCGCTACTAAGTGCTTTCCCACGTATTCGTATGCTACGTCCAGACGTGCAAATGACAGGAGGAGCAGTCACTGTTGATATTAAGAGCGAGGCACAAACTGCCGGTCGTCAAATTCAGTTTAGATCTGAACTCAAGAACGTATCAGCGATCCAAGGTGAAAAGAAAATAGAATGGCACGCTCCATGGTCCGCTTGGATTTCCGCCCGGCAACAACTCGATGGGCAACTTTATGTAGAGGAATCCGGGTTCGCATCAAACTTTGCTGATATTTCGATGAACGGGATGTCTGATACAGTCGAAACAACGTGGCGGATTGACCTAGGCAGTATGTTTCAAAGTGTGAGTGAGCTACTCGATTTCCAAAAAGGGATGAAAAAGCAACATCTCTCAGGAATATCACGAGGACAATGTCGTGTTGATCGCTCATCGGAGATGGGTCCAGCAAAAATATCAACATCATTAAGTATCGAAGAATTGAAATGGTTGATCGGTGAGCAAGCAGTCTGGGAAGAGCAGCTCATTTCCATTGATCTCGATACAGGCT
>NZNR01000039.1 GCA_002694955.1 Planctomycetaceae bacterium | reverse complement strand
TTTCTTTTTCATCACACTCGTTTTCATACTTTGGACCGATTCTTTCATTCCTTGCCACCCGTGTCTTTCGCCGACGCGATCACCCAACCGAGACCGCAGGGGATCACGAACAAAATTGGAGAGCGTCTGATTGGCTGCTTTCAATCCGCTTTTGCCCACTTTCATGCCCACCGCTTCGGGCATAAATCCTCGAAAGTACCGTGAAACAAGGTACAAACGAGGGGAGGGAAGCTCCCCGAGTAGGACTCGAACCTACAACCTAGCGGTTAACAGCCGCTCGCTCTACCATTGAGCTATCGGGGAATATCAGGCGTCTTTGAATCTCAAACGATACCCAAAAAGTGAATCAAAGGCGAGATGTGCCAGTTTTCGTTCTGCAAAAAACGATCTGCCATCGCTATCCCATTTATCAAGCATCCCGTTATCAGGTATCCCGAACCTTTTCCATCAGCACGCGATTGCCCTTTTCGTTGTACTCGACTCGAGTCATGAAATTATGAATGAGCATGACTCCCCGGCCATTTGGAACTTCCAGCCGATCGTCCTGCGTGCAGTCTGGTATTTCGTCAGGCTTGAATCCTTCTCCTTCGTCCGTGATTTCAATCCGGGCAACCGTAGGCGAAACAAAGCATTCAACATGTACTTTTTTGTCTGTATCAAGTTTATTGCCGTGAACAATTGCATTCACAATCGCTTCTTCAGCAGCCAGATGGATTGAAAAAATATCAGCACTACCCCAGCCGTGTTCACCAAGCCTGTCGAGTAACTCTTCCATGATCAATCGACTTGCGCCGCGCTCGCTTGGCAGGTCAATAGACTTCTGCCATTCGGCTTGGTCAGAACTGCTGTCGTGATGAGAAGNCGATTCGGTCATAGGAGCCGCATAAATTTATTGCGGGAAGAAAGGTTCATTGCGGGAAAAGAATTGACGGTTCCAGTAAGGGAAGCTGTAAGCAATTAAGCAAAGGCAGTTATTGCTTCTGTTTCGTCTTTCCGAATATCAAAAACCTTATTCAGTTTCGTAATCTGGAAAACTTCAAAAATTTCAGGNCGAATGTTACACATTTTCATTCGACCTTTGCTTGCCTTNACCTTGCGATCAAGCGTNATCANCTTTCCGAGTGCAGCACTCGAAAGAAACTCAACATTGGTAAAGTTAAGCAAAATGTCACCCATCTTTTGCTGTTCAACNAGACCAAAGAGTTCAGCGCCGAGTTCTTGGATGCTCGCCTCATCGAGAATCTTTTTGTCGTTAAAACTGACGATGGCGACATCATTATTATGTGTGACGCCTATCCGTCGATACTGAGCCATGCTGTTCTTCTCCACATCGTTTTAAAAGCGAACAACCTCAAATGAAAATATTGAACCTTCCGTAAACTGATTTCCTACAGAGGAATTCAGTGAAACAACTTGCATCAGCATCAATCTGCCATGCGGTGCAGCCATACATACGGTCGGGCCGCTAAGCCTAGCGATTTTTTGAGTCGATTACCAACGAGTGTGATGGAGATGGCGTATCATCAGATCGTTATGAGGGAGTTTTCTTAGTGGCTATAGCGAGAATCAGCGGCTATTAGGACNAAAAATAGAAACNAATAGNGAACTTTCAAGATCGTTTCCGCCAATATGGCAGTCTGCTCGTCTGCTCCAGTTCTAAAATTTCTGTGTTCCGGAGCATGAACNACTTTGCATACAAGGTAAAAAAGAGGCTGCAAAAACTCGGGAATTCAGTCTTCGAAAGTCAAGAAAAACTGCTCTTGACGAATTTTCTTATTTCCATTTCCTAATCTGGCGCGCGAGTTGCACTACGATCCGTTTGGTGTGTGTGAATGCCGCTGAGGCAGTCGTNACGCACTAGGAATATGGTATTCCTGGTTCTGAGCCTTGAAATATCGTTTCCGCCGTATCGTTTCGACGTTCCCTTTTAATCGGACTACAGAGGACCCCAGAATGGCAGCCGCTGCAAGCAAGGCCGGGAAGGCCAAATCAACCCTTATCCCCCTTGGTGATCGTGTTGTTGTAGAACGCGAAGAGAGCGAACAGACAACATCTGGTGGCATTCTTCTGCCAGATTCAGCCAAAGACAAGCCAGCACGAGGCGTTGTTGTCAGTGTCGGTGAAGGCAAACTCGATGATAAGGGAAACCGTCACCCTCTGCAGGTCAANCCTGGTGACCGCGTGGTATTCACGAGCTATGCAGGTGAAGCCTTTCANGTTTCTGAGCAGGAATTACTGCTGATGCGAGAAGACGACATCCTCGCAGTCCTTGGGTAGTTCAACTCAACTTGTAGTCGACAATCGACTGTAGTCCGTATTTCCAACTTAACCGTCCAAATAATTTTCAGTACAGGAGAAACATTCGATGGCCAAAATGATGGCGTTTGATCAAGAAGCTCGCGAAGCAATGCGGCGAGGTGTTTCCAAATTGGCCCGTGCAGTCAAAGTGACTCTCGGTCCAAAGGGTCGAAACGTGATTCTCCAGAAGAGCTTCGGTTCTCCAACGGTCACCAAGGATGGCGTAACTGTTGCNAAAGAAATTGACCTTGAAGACACTTACGAAAACATGGGTGCTCGTATGGTGCGTGAAGTTGCCAGTAAGACCAGTGANGTTGCTGGTGATGGCACAACAACGGCAACTGTTCTCGCCGAAGCCGTCTTCAATGAAGGGTTGCGAGCCGTTGTCGCTGGAGTCAATCCAATCCAGATGAAGACCGGAATTGAAAAAGCAGTTGAAGATATAACAGCAAAACTCCACAGNTCAGCGATTCCAGTAAAGGGCAAAAAGGAGATGGCNCAAGTTGCATCNATCGCAGCAAACAATGATGCCGAGATNGGCGACTTGCTTGCNGAAGCGATGGANAAGGTTGGCAAGGATGGAGTCATTACTGTCGATGAAGGAAAAAGCCTCGCAACAGAAATTGAGTTTGTTGAGGGCATGCAGTTTGACCGTGGATATCTCTCCCCCTACTTCGTCACTGATGCACAGGCCATGCAGTGCGTTCTTGAAGATTGCTACATCCTTGTGTACGAGAAAAAGATCTCCACAGTGAAGGACATTGTCCCACTGTTGGAGGCTGTTATGAATGCTGGCAAGCCACTTCTTATTGTTTCTGAAGAGGTCGATGGAGAAGCGCTTGCTACATTGGTAATCAATCGTTTGCGGGGAACGTTCCAGGTATCAGCTGTCAAAGCGCCAGGATATGGTGACCGCCGAAAGGCTATGCTTGAAGACATCGCAATCCTCACTGGAGCAACTGCTGTCTTTGAAAATCTTGGCATGAAACTTGAGAATATCGGTCTTGCCGAGTTGGGTCGTGCGAAAAAGGTCATCATTGACAAAGACAATACGACCATAATTGAAGGTGCTGGCAAAACAGCAGACATCAAGGCGCGAATCGAACAGATTCGTCGNGAAATTGAGAATGCATCCAGTGATTACGATCGTGAAAAACTGGAAGAACGTCTCGCAAAACTGGCTGGTGGTGTTGCCAAGATTNATGTNGGTGCAGCAACAGAAAGTGAAATGAAAGAAAAGAAAGCCCGTGTTGAAGACGCCCTTCACGCAACCCGTGCTGCTGTTGAAGAAGGTATTCTTCCTGGNGGCGGTGTTGCACTGCTGCGTGCCAGTTCACAAGTGAAGGCAAAGGGCTTAACAGATGACGAGTCTGTTGGTTATCAGATTGTTGTGCGAGCCTCACGTGCTCCAGTAACCATGATCTCAACCAACGCAGGACAAGATGGTTCAATCGTTTGTGAAAAAGTACTGTCTGGTGAAGGAAACTTTGGCTACAACGCGGGATCTGATAAATATGAAGATCTCGTCAAGGCTGGTGTGATCGATCCNGCTAAGGTCACACGAACTGCTCTGCAGAACTCGACAAGTGTCTCAACGCTTCTTCTAACAAGCGATGCGCTGATCGCAGAAAAGCCGAAGGACGAGAAGGGCAAGGGCGGTGGAGGCCATGGCGGTGACTACGATATGTATTAATGCCGTCTGAGGCGTCGCAATACACCTCTAGCAAGAATGACAGGGTTGGGTCGCTCAGATGGGTGGCCCAACCCTCTTGCTTTTCAGCACCGCCTTCGTGGACTAGGCTGANTCTATCTTTCTTTGTTTNGCGGCTTTGTTTCGCAGCTTTGTTTTGAGGGAGCATGAAAATGCCACAACCGAGTTGTCCACTGACCAGTAAGCAGGTTGTTGATATCTATTTCATGGAGCACAGGGCAAAGCTTCTTGACATAGCTGCCTTTCTCGATCGCCTTGAGCGAGCAGCAGACCAAGAAGGTCTTCAGGACGTGCGAGTACGAGCCTTAAAAAAAGCAATTCCACTTTTACTTGATTCAAGGTGTGAGAATCATGCAAACCGTGTTCGACAGATGCTTGAACTTTTCAGCGACCATACAACGGAACCAACTCCTGCTGCACACACACAGTCAGCACTTGGAGCCGATCCAAATACAGAATACTGAGAGCACATTATGGCCTATATAGATCCACACATTCATATGGTCAGTCGNACTACAGATGATTACCGCCGCATGGCACAGGCAGGCTGTGTTGCAATCACCGAGCCAGCATTCTGGGCAGGATTTGACCGCTCCAGCCCGGCTGGTTTTTATGATTATTTTCGTCAACTGACAGATGTTGAGCCAAAGCGTGCCGCACACTACGGTATTGCCCACTACTGCTGGCTTTGTATTAACCCNAAAGAAGCTGAAGATCCCGCCTTTGCACGTGAGGTGATGAAGCTTATTCCAGAATTCCTAGACAAGCCAAATGTTTTGGGTGTTGGTGAAATTGGCCTGAATAAAAATTCACGGAATGAACTGATCATTCTTGAAGAACAGATTGAATTAGCAAAACAACACGATCGCTTGATTCTTGTTCACACTCCACACCTTGAAGATAAATTGAAGGGAACACGAATGACGATGGATGCACTCGTCAATGCCGGAATTGATCCGGGGCGTGTTCTTATAGACCATGTTGAAGAGCACACCGTGGCTGAAGTTCTTGATCGTGGATTCTGGGCCGGAATGACACTCTATCCNGATAGCAANTGNACGCCNCAACGAGCAGTNGATATCATTGAATGTTACGGNAATGAACGTATCTGGATTAACTCTGCTGGNGACTGGGGTCCGAGTGACCCACTTTCAGTACCAAAGTGTCATGTTGAGATGCGGCGACGAGGGCATAATCAAAAGCTTGTAGAAAAAATTAGCCTCAAAAACCCACTCACATTNTTGCGTCAAAGCGGTCGTTTTGTCCTNCCCGAANATTCTTGAAACTNATGCCACCTGGCGGCTGTGTTCNTTTTGAATCTCGTCNAAANCACGAGAACCATGAAGATGTGTTTCGGTGGCTGGTGACAGTCTGTAGCCCAAGGATTGGCAGAGTGCGATTGCGTCTTTATTTTCTCTTAAGATAAGAACACGGACTGATCGGGCACCGCGAATGCGGGCGAGGTCATGGAGTTGATTGCACATNGTGCGTGCGAATCCATGCCGCCGAAATGAGGGATGTACAGCAAGAGAAAGTTGTGGCGACTGAAGAGAGTCTTCCCACGATGAAAGGAATCCATAGACAACCGCTTGCCCACGTGTGAANCCAAAGCGATGNAGATCTTTGTTTGATTGTGCGCTNGTATAGAGCGCATTNGTAATATTGANANGATTTNGCTGNGTCAACAAATAAGGTGGNAGNACATGTTGATTGCCAGCCGTCAAAAGTGCTGCAAAGAGTTGTTCAATTGCCGACTGATCGGATTGTTCCGGACCGCGGATGATCATNACTGATCGTATGGTGTCCAAGGGTGTTNCNCGTATCTTNAANAGCACNAGAAGATGCTNTCTTCCNTCATAGAGATACCGAACCTGACATGGAAAGAAAAGCCCGGTATCTGCCCATAAAAGCACCTACTTTGCTTCTCTGGACGAACGAAGGTCTTCAAGAGGCACAAAGCCGTCGCTGCCACGTGGGCTCTGTGAGGGTGGCTGACACGGCGGTGCGGTCATTCGTTTCCACAGGTGTCTGCCCAGCCAGAGGCAGGCAGTTCCAACAATACAAAAGACGACAATATCCTGTATCACCACTCACCATCCTAGCGCGGTGCCAATTTGAAAAACGAGAAATGCACCGACCCAGGCGAGGGCAGTCATGTAGGTAAATGACACAAGGGGCCAAAACCAACTTGCCGTTTCTTTCCCAATAATGACCAAAGTGCTTGCGCACTGAGCACACAATGCAAAGAAAACCATAATGGAGAGGGCTACTGGTAAAGTAAAAACTTTACGATCTGTGCCGTCCCAGGTGGCTGCACGCAACTGGCGGATAAGCATGCTGGCACCTTCTTCTTCACCAGGGTCAACATCACCAAGATTATAGATGACACCCAGTACTCCTAGTACCACTTCACGAGCTGGAAAACTCGCCACCGCTGCACACCCAATCCTCCAGTCCCAGCCCAGTGGTTTCACAACGGGCTCTATGAGATGACCAGCCTGACCAAGAAAACTCTGTCGCAAAGCCTCACCCTGTTGCTCGGCAGATTNGGGGTTAACACCAGCNTCAAGTACCGGCCGTGGAAAGCTTCCAAGTGCCCACACAATAATNCTCACGGCAAGTATCAGGGTGCCAGCATTTTTTAAAAATGATACTGCAGCTTCACGTACACGTTCAGCAACGACAGCGAACTGCGGCCAGCGCCAGCTTGGAAGTTCCAGAACAAATGGTTGTGGTGGCCCACGAAAGATCGTACGAGAAAAGATAAAGGCTACGACCGCAGCAACAAGAATACCGATGAGATACATGGAGGCCAAGACAACAGCCGGTAAACGAATCCAAGAATTTCCCACGGTAACGTCTGGTACGAATGCACTACATAGAAGTAGATAGACCGGCAGTCGCGCAGAACAGCTCATCAGAGGAGCGACGAGAATGGTTAGTAATCTGTCACGACGGTTCTCAATGGTTCGTGCTGCCATGATTCCAGGGATTGCACATGCAAAACTCGAAAGGAGTGGGATAAACGATTTTCCGGAAAGACCAACACCAACAAGAAGCCGGTCCATAAGGAAAGCTGCTCGGGCCAGATAACCACAGCCTTCAAGTACTGCTACAAAGAGAAAAAGGATGGCAATCTGTGGCAGGAATATGATTACTCCACCGACTCCTGCAATGACGCCATCAATAACAAGCGAACGAAGGATGCCATCTGGCATAACGGATTCAGCCAGTGCNGCAGTCCATTCGACACACCCGGAAACAAGATCCATCAGTGGCGAAGCTAGCCAAAAGATAGAACTAAAGATAGCAAGCATGGTTAGAGCAAAGACAACAGTTCCAAGTACTCGATGCGTCAATATTCCATCAATCCGATCACCAAGTGAACGGATTTGCTGACCGGAAACAGAAAGAACATCTTTGGTAATTTCATCAATCCAGGCGTACCGTTCTATTGCTTCAGCTGAAGCAATAGAACGATTAGAATTCGCAGCTTTNGCAAGACGAGAATTCAGTGATGCAGGAACAGTTTGNCCTGACTTCTCTGATGACTCGATAAGCGNTTCAACAAGNTCATCAACACCNTCATGACGAGGGGCGACAAGGCGAATGACAGGACATCCAAGAATCTGTGAAAGTTTTTTACGATCTATCTGGATACCTTTGGATTCTGCGACGTCACAAAGTGTGAGTGCAACAAGAACAGGTCGGCCGACAGCGAGTGCTTGACTGACAAGAAAGAGGTTTCGACTAAGATTTGTTGCATCAGCAACAACAACGATACAGTCAGGTTGTTCTATAGACTCTATCCGGCCATGAAGAACATCAACAGCTACCTCTTCATCTGGACTCTTTGCATTCAGACTGTACGTTCCTGGCAGATCAATCAGTTCAATGATCTTGCCATGATGCTGAAGTTGACCAACTTTCTCCTCAACCGTGACCCCAGGATAGTTACCAATACGCGTTGGTATTCCAGCAATTGCTGAAAAGAGTGTGCTTTTTCCCGTATTGGGATTACCAAGCAAAGCAACCGTCATACTTATATCGGTATCAGCTACGTGGTGTTTTGTTGTATCTCTGGTTGTGGCGGAAGACATCACCTATCCAAACGTTTTGCGAGAAAAATAAATACTCAAGTGGCAACAACAACGCGAAAGGCCTCATTACGACGAATCGATAAGCGATAGCCGCGAAGTTCCAATTCAATCGGATCACCCAATGGGGCTGTGCTTACAACTGTTACTTCAACACCGGGAGTGAGACCCATTTCGAGCAACCGCAGTGAGACGCTATCTTCACCAGAAACGTCTACGACTTGTGTCGTTAATCCAATAGGTACACTTGCAAGTGACCGCATAATGGTTCCTGAATGTCGCATTGAGCATAATCAGACTCAGAGATCGACAGATTGATGCGAGACTCTTGAGGCTTTACTGAGACGCAGTCTCAATGGGCTATCCTAGAAAGGGTGTTCCTTGCAGGCAACCATCAATCTTGATTCGCGGACGTAATGGCTGGAGCAGAGGCATCATGACAAAAGGTCTTTTTATTACCGGCACCGACACGGATGTTGGGAAGACAGCAGTTGCCGTCACAATTTTACAGCAGTGCGTATCACTTGGAATTCATTGCCGTGCATACAAGCCGGTGGCAAGCGGTACTCAATCTGACCCATCAGACATTGATCGCCTCTGGAGTGCTTCCGGAAACGCTGGTACACACGATGAGGTTTGCCCACAATCTTTTCAACTTCCTGTTGCACCGGAACAGGCTGCCGCTGCTGAGGGAAGGCAGGTTGATGACGACCTTCTTCGTCAGGGTCTCAAACCTCATATGCTTGCAGAATTGGTTTTGATCGAGGGAGCTGGAGGGTTATTTTCACCGCTCAGTCACCAGACACTCAATGTAGATCTTGCTCGAGATTTTCAAATACCTGTAGTTCTCGTAGACAGTAGTCGTCTGGGTGCTATTGGGCGAACATTGACTGCAGTGACGGCAGCTGAATCAGTGGGTCTCAACGTTTCAGTAGTTGTTCTTTCTCAGTCAGAATCAAGCAATCAAGGTGGGGACAAAACACCAGGTGGGCATAAAACACCAGAAAGTCCCGATGTTCTCGCACAAACGGCACAAGCAGAATTACAAAGAAGACTNCCTCATCTGGTTGTTTGTGGTCTCGGCTATAACGCCTCAACAATTCAACCCCTNGTGGAGTGGCAATTGATTGCGGAACCGTTGGATGTGCCTTTTAAAACACATCCATAGCATGCATTTTATGAGATNTCCGCACTGATTTTTTTTGTCTGACCAATTGTGTCTACATATTCAGCAAGACCACCAACCGACAACTTCATGCCAACTTGCCAGCATCCACTCGAATCTGGTGTGACAATCCAGTGAGGAATCACAACTGTCGACTGATGAATGAGTTCAAATCCACCTTCTGATTGACTGACCGACTCAATNGGAAATGTCCAGAATCCGGCATGTCCACCATTGCTTGCCACACTGCAGTTGAGGGTTGCTCGGATATCAAGCCAGTCATCTTCGAGACAAAGATGAGATGTTTCTTTAAGATCAAGAGGAGTTCCAAGATGCCCTAGATCAAGACCTTCTTTGTTTCGAAAACAGCGACCAGTGGTGCCTGCAGGAAGGCCAGCAAAGTTGAATTCTANAGCTAAATGCTGACAAAAGTTTTCGGGCAAGTCTTCTAGCCGATAACCAATTTCAACGGTATCAGATCCGGCTGAGAGTGTGATGGCTTTTGAAAGAGTAAGTGGGATTCCCCAAACATTCCCCTTTCGTGACAAGAGTACCTGCATTCGATCTGGATTGCGACGGATACTTGCCTCGTATGAGCCTGTGGCAAAATCACCGCGTTCCATTGCCGTGCCAGAAATGATGTCTGCAACCGACGCATCAACATCAAAAAAATGGTCAATACAGCTTTTTCTTCGNTTCGTGTCGTATTGAATCTTTTTATCAAGACCTTCCTGCTTAAATGTAGCCAACTGGGAAGGATCAATAATGCTTCGCGCGTTGCCAGGACCTACAAGTACCTCATCGTGATAGGCTTCTGGACGACGGTCNAGCGTTGCAAGAAGATTGTGACGCTGTTTTCTGAGGTCAAACTCATAAAGCATTCCACCGACAGACGGGGCAAGCCAGAGATCAACATGTTCGTTGGAAAGTCGAACTTCTGTCTTGCTGTCAAAGTTATAGTCAGAGCTCGCCGCGTCTACCCATGTAGCTGGACGACCTTCGGCATGATCAAGTGCATTCTCAGCCGTGATTAATTCTTTATAGATTGCATTCCGAAGATGAGGCAGATAGATACCACCAAAAGCACCATGCCAATACGCACAGTTGCACTGACCTCGATAAAGCGACGCAACGGCTTCTTGGTATGCGGTTTTGTCAGTCATGGACTTTCCAGAGTGGCGGGCGAGCCGATTGCTTACCACCATCATTCGCGCGTACATCTCATTGGCTTCAGGATATCGATACCGAAAGTTTTTCCAGGATCCACCGCGAATAAATGGAAGAATGCCTGCTTGATTCGGATCCCTTTGTGCCTTTTGACGTGCTTTGATGCACGCGACTTGTTGTTCGGGCTGAAGAGCCCATTCAGTCATCTCCCGATAACTGCATTCTGGCAACCAGATTGTTCCACCCGGTGGGTCATTTCGAATCACATCAGACGGTAGTGACATCGTGATCCACTCNTGATTTGCTTCGAGGAGATTGAAGAACTTCTGTAACCAACCGTCCTGAAAACAGGTTTTGTGGGTGTCCGGCCAGACTCCAAATTTCTCTCCATCATCACTAAAGACTGCTAATGCGTCCTGCCTGCGTAATGCGAGGGTGCGGAGGTGTTCAATGGTGTCATCTGGAGATGCGAATGGAATGGTATACCGCAGATGTTCACTGCCAGGAAGTACACGAATGGTGNGACCATCGGACTCCGTGATCCAATAACGATCGAGTTCTTCTTCACCGAGCCCAGCAGCCTTGAAGTGGAAGTCATCGAGAATAGTCCATTCGACACCAGCAGTTGCGAGGTCAGCTGTCATACTTGAATCCCAGACTCTTTCAGCAACCCACATCCCGGAGACTTTGGTCTGAAGACGCTGTTCGAGCCAATGGTTGTACTGACGAATCTGGCCAACTCGATCCCGCGATGGCAACATGGCGAGTATCGGTTCAGAGAATCCACCACCAACAATTTCAATTTGTCCTGCTGCAGTTAAGGAAGCTAAGCGGTCAAAATATTCAGGATGGTTTATCTCGAGCCATTCAGCAAGTGACCCACTTGTGTGTAAAGCAATCCGAATAGCCGGGTGCTGCTGGAGTAGATCGAGGAAAGGAAGATAGCTTTTTTGATAGGCATCTTCGACAACACCATGAAAGTTCCCAACAGGCTGATGGTCATGGAGAACAAAAATAAAGCGAACAGCAGGGTGCATACGTCAGGCATTCCAGAGGCTGGATCAACCCTCTGATTTTCATGTTTTCTGAAAGCCGCGCCAAACGTGATTGACAGATTTTATTGGTCCCCTCGCTATGTCACCGTAAAGGTCATACCGGCTCTAGGGACTGGGAAAGTTTACCGGTGTCAGAATTCTTGCGAGGGTCGTTCTGGCTATCTGTTGTCCGGCTATTTCCAAGCATCAGTTTCACGAAGTAAACCTGCCGCTTCATCTGGGGGAATGGTTGAAATGTGATATCCGGTGCCTAGTTCAAATCCGGCAATGGGAGCAATTCGTGGGAGAACCTCAAGGTGCCAATGCCAATGAGTCGCTGCTTTGCCGAGNAACAAAGAGGGAATAAATGGAAATTGATGCAGCCACCAGTTGTAGCTTGCATTCGGAATCAGTTCATTCAGCGCCAGGACGAATTGCTGCGTAAAGTGTGCAATCTCTTCCATCTGGTGATCGGTTTCAGTGTGAAAAAAACAGGAAGGTTCATTTCGAATGAGCCAAACCTCAAAAGGCTGGCGAGGTGCAGATGGAACGATTGCCACAAAACTCTTATACGCGTGAACAACACGGTTCTCATTTGCTGCCTCAGACAAAATATTTTCAAATAGGTTTGGTTGACGAATGATCTGATGACACTTTGTTGCGATTGAGGGAGGCGTATGATCAATCGCAATCAGTTGGCTGTGGACGTGTGCTAGTGAAGCTCCTGCCTGAATGCCACCATTTTTGAAGAGAGTTGCCCANTTGATTTCAGTCTTGGACGAGAGTTGTTTCATTCGCTGCNGGCAGAGTTTCCAAACACTTATCCAATCATCAAAAGGAATGTCGAGTACCGATTCAATGTGGTTCGGTGACTCAATGACCACTTCGTGAATGCCAGAGGCATGCACGGCTTTCTTTTTCGGTATGTGTNCGTCTGTGTTATCACTCGTCTGAGTGGGCTGCCTTCTCTCGACAATAGGATAGGCATTCGGAATAATCCTTGACTTCCAATCTTGAGATTCGATTGATGGCCACTGCTCAACTGGATCTGGAGTGAGATGTGAGTTTTCTATGCAGAANGGACAGTCTTCTTNCTGGCAGTCGAGAAGATTATTTGGGCGGTCAGCACGACGTGGTGCGAGAAAAATATTTCGATTGCTAAGAGGGTCATAATGAATGGTGGGTTCTTTCGAATGATCGAATGAGAAGGACATACTTGAACCACTCAAATGAATTGGAAAGGGGAAAACGACCCTCTTATTGATCGCTACAATCGTCGCCCGTACACTCAGAGCCTATAACAAGTTGGGCTCGAGAGTGACATTCACNAGAGTGCATTTCGGCAAAGACGTATAGACAGATTCCTAGATATTCGGAGAGAACACCATGCTTACAGTTGGCGACGAGTTTCCCCAGTTTTCTGTCCAAGCCTGTACCGGCACGGAAAAGGAAGACATCAAGTTGCTCACATCAGCTGACTATTCCGGAAAGTGGACGGTGTTCTTCTTTTATCCAAAGGATTTTACGTTTGTTTGCCCGACCGAGTTAGCCGAATTTAACAAACAACTTAAAGAATTCTCAGATCGTGATACGAGTGTTGTGGGTGGCAGCACTGACAACGAATGGTGTCATATGATGTGGCGTCGATCGCATGCAGATCTAAAGGATCTTGCATACCCACTTATTGCCGCACAAAAGTTAGGTGCCGAACTCGGTATACTTGAGCAAACAGAAGGATACTGCCAACGGGCCACATTCATTGTAGATCCACATGGAGTGATCCAATGGGTCGATGTTAATCAAGGGCGTGTTGGCAGAAATGTTGCTGAAGTCATTCGTGTTCTCGATGCTCTTCAAAGTGATGAACTCTGCCCGTGCAATTGGAAGAAGGGTGATCCATACGTAAACGTTGGCTGATTTTTTNTTGGACANAATTCATTTGTTCTGCTGCTGGAACGTTCTATGCGCGGTCGACCCCGTACTCATTCATGGAAAAATAAGTTTGGTTACGCGCTACGAGGCCTTCGACGCGCTTTCCGCACACAAACGAGTTTTGCGGTTCATCTAGTAATCGCATGTGTTGCCGTTGCTGCTGCTGCTGTATTCAGGGTAACAGCGTTTGAATGGGTGCTTCTTGTTGCCGCCATTGGAATGGTGCTGGTAGCAGAAACATTTAATACAGCGATTGAGTCATTGGCACGTGCCGTTGATACTCAGTTTCACCCAC
This sequence comes from Planctomycetaceae bacterium, assembly GCA_002694955.1. The sequence goes on along the minus strand of NZNR01000039.1, from coordinate 11,068 downwards.
GATTACGCGATGCACTGGACATTGCCAGTGCGGCTGTACTCTTAGCGGCGGTGACTGCAGTTGTGATCGGAATGTGTATTTTCATTCCGGCACTCTACAGGTTTTTCCATAGAATCTTGTAGATCGCTTTACTTGCGAATGTCGTAGCAGAACATGTTGTCACCGTCGCGGATGTAGAGCATACCGTCAACAATAACGGGGTGTGCCCAGCAGGGACTGTCACCACTGTCTGGAATTTGAAAGTAGGAAACCTCTTCAAAAGCAGCTGGATCTGCTTTCACGAGAGCAAGAATACCATTTTGGTACTGCACGTAGAGGTGTCCATCNGCAGCAACAATAGCTGCTGATTTCTGCCCACCAACGGCACTTCGGTTTTTCCATACCACGTCACCCGTCATCAATTCAGCACAGATAATGATTGGCTGGTCATCTGCACACCCGTAGAGGTGATCATCAATGAGCACAACTCCGCCGTGTTTATTGGCCAACTCTTTTTTAAGAGGANAAATTTCCTTTGATGTCACTGATCCACCAGGACCAGGAATTTGCTGGATGAGCGCTCCTCCTCTTTTATATCCGGCTACAAAATAGACAAGATCATCTTTGATAATCGGTGTCGGTATAACAGCCGTTGTCTTTTCGATTGGGAATGTCCATTGGAGTTTCCCTGTTTCAGCATCAACAGCAAACGCTCCAGAGGCAGTCGTTTGCACATAGATTTTTTTGCCGGCAATCTCACTGATCACAATTGATGCATGGCCAGCACCACGATCATCTGGAACAGTACATTTCCAGATGATACTGCCATCATTTTTATTCAGCGCAACCATAGTTGTTTGGCTGCCACCTGGAGTACAAACAAGTTTGTCACCATCAATAAGTACAGATTCGCTGTAACCCCAATTATCACCTTTTGTGCCACCNAAAGCGGCTTTCAGATCGACTGCTTTTCCAAATGCTCCGGTTTCGGCGTCACAGCCAATGAGTTTGCCATGTGGTGTAATGACATAGACGATGCCATCAGAAATGGTGGGGGTGCTACGAGAACCCTGCCAGTCATCTTTTCCATTATTCCATGCATCACCTGTTTTCGTATGCCAGATTGGTTTCCCAGTGACACGATCAAAGCATGAGAGATATTCATCAGCATCAGATGCTGTCGAGGGTCCGTCACCCAGCGTAAAAATTCTATCTCCCACNATAGCGAGACTGGCATATCCNCGGCCGGCACCAGCTGAACGCCAGACAAGTTTTGGGCCTTCTTCAGGCCATGANTCAAGNAAGTTGGTGTCAGGAGCAATACCCGTGCGGCTGCTACCACGGAATGTAGGCCAATCAGTTGCATGTACTGCTTGGAGAAATAAGCAGCTGAGTAAAACGAAGAAGATATGGTGAAATTTGCTCAGGGTGCACCGCATGAAGTGTTTCTCCAGTTGTATTGGCCAAGGATNCGTCTACTGGCAATGAGATGACTCAGTATGGCTCATTATGACGATTCTAAACGCGTTCGCCTACTCAAGAGGCAAGTCAGTCGGATATATCTGAAAGTTTAATAAAAGTTCGGTTTCACTGGTTGAGAGACTTGCCAACCTTGATAATGAGCCATGTAGCACGTATTGGTGATCTTATGGTGGTGAACATCACGTATTAGTTCATTTTAGGATACAGCTGATGTTTTTGATTTTTGACCAAACCACATGATGATAGAGTAAAAAACAGGGGTGAAGAAAATGCCGAAGACAGTGACCCCAAGCATGCCAGAAAAGACTGCTGTCCCAAGGGCCACACGCATCTCAGCGCCAGCACCACGGCCAATGAGCAGTGGCACGACGCCGAGAATAAAAGCAAGAGATGTCATCAGAATTGGACGTAAACGCTGGGTTGCTGCTTCAAGGATTGCCTGTGTGCGTGGTAGTCCGTCGGCCTCACGCTGCTTGGCAAACTCAACAATTAATATGGCATTCTTTGCAGCTAAACCAACCAGTACGAGAAGACCAATTTGAGTGAAAATATTGTTATCACTTCCAGCAATCCAGACCCCGGATATGGCTGCTAAGAGACACATTGGAACAATCAAAATAACAGCAAGTGGAAGTAGCCAGCTCTCGTATTGAGCGGCGAGTACCAGAAAAACAAATAGAGTACCCATGGCAAAGACAAAGCTGGCTGTATTCCCAGCAAGTATCTGTTGCAGAGACAAGTCAGTCCATTCAAAGTCAATACCTCGTGGAAGGAGTCCTTGGCCGGCTGGTGGTTGGCGTGCAAGTGTTTCAACTAACGCAATAGCGTCCCCAGAACTTGTTCCAGAGAGTGTTGACCCTGAGAGGTCTGCTGATGGTGCAAGGTTATAGTGTGTGACAACCGCTGGACCACTTGTTTCTTCCACAGTCAGAAGAGTTGCGAGGGGTACCATGTCACTGTCAGCGTTGCGAACCTCAAGCCTTCGGATGTCTTCAGGAAGCATTCGAAAAGGAGCATCGGCCTGAGCCATAACCTGCCAATTCCTCCCAAAGGCTGTGAAGTCGTTGATGTACATACTGCCAAGATAAACTTGGAGTGTCTGATGAATAGACTTCATTGAGACGCCAGCAGCTTTNGCTTTCGTGCGATCAATATTGATAAACAGCTGTGGCTGATTGGCTTTGAAACTTGAAAAGAGTCCGACAAGTCCTGATTGCGCAGCAAGCGCGTCAGCAAGCCCAGCGGTTGTTTGTTCCAGTTCGGTCGGTCCATGACCAGTACGGTCACGAATCTGTAATTTAAAACCACCGGTGTTTCCAAGGCCATCGATAGGTGGTGCATTAAAGACTACACATTGAGCATCACGGACTCGGTAGAAATCTTTGCGCAATTTTTTTGCAATTGCAAAAGAGGACTGCTCTGAATGCACAGCCCGGCTTGCAAACGGTTCAAGAATGACAAACATGCCACCAGCATTCGACAGGCTAACACTGGATAATAAGGAATAGCCAGAGACAGATATTGTATGCGCGACACCTGGCGTCTTGGCAGCAATCTTCTCTAAATCAGAAATGACTTTTGCTGTCCGTTCATGACTCGCGCCCTCGGGGAGTGTCGCATTTACGAGAAGATACCCTTTGTCCTGTTCTGGAATGAATCCGATGGGAACAGTATTAAAACCAAAATAGGTAAGCCCCATCAACGCAATGTACACTCCGACCATCACAATACCGATTTTCAAAAGCAGCCCAACGACGGNTCCATAGACTCCCGTTGTGACATCAAAAAACAGATTAAAGATCTTGAAAAAACCAGCCAGGAGCAGATTGAAAAGAGGTGCCAAAAAAGATCCAAGAACAAATCCAACACCAAATATACAAAGGCGGAGAAACCACATGGTAAGAGCTGGCTTGGTGCCGTCAGCCAAACCAGTCCAGACAATAACAAAGTCTTCAGCAGTCCAGATAGCTAATAAGCCAAGGAGAAGACCAATAACAATGACAGGCAGCGGATCATTCCATTGGTGTCTTGGCCTTGTTGAATCCTGTGTTTCTTGACTGCTGAAAAGAATAGCGGCCAGAGCGGGAGAAAGTGTAAGAGAATTAACCGCTGAAAAAGCCGTACTGGCGGCAATTGTGATAGCAAATTGGCGATAGAACTCACCGCTGATTCCAGTGATAAAGGCTGTTGGTATAAAAACTGCGGCAAGAACCAACGCGATTGCTATGAGTGCGCCACTTACTTCGCGCATTGCCTGTCGTGCAGCTTCACGTGGAGGAAGCCCTTGACGAATCAACCGCTCAACATTTTCCACTACCACGATCGCATCATCAACTACGATCCCAATTGCAAGCACGAGTCCAAATAANGACAGGTTGTTCAGTGAGAAGCCAAGGCCGGACATCACGGCAAATGTGCCAATCAAAGAGACGGGTATAGCAATCATTGGAATCAAGGTGGCCCGCCAGTTTTGTAGGAACAGCAGGACGACGACAAAGACGAGGATTACAGCTTCGAAAAGTGTTTTAATAACCTCTTCGATACTTTCCTCAACAAAAACAGTTGTGTCATAGAGCACGCCATACTGTAGTCCAGCAGGAAAGTCTGCAGCGAGTCTCTTCATTTCATCGCGTACTCGTTTTGCCGTTGCAATGGCATTTGACCCCGGTCGTTGATAGACCGCCATCGTAATGGCTTCACCACCATCAACACGACTCGCCGTATCTTCATTTTTTGCACCAAGTTCAACTCTTCCAACGTCACGAATGCGAACAATTTCTCGACCAACAGCAGGAGCACCTTTTGTTGAATAGGCTTCATGACCAGTCTTGATAATGACATCTGCAAACTGCTCTGGGTCTAGTAATCGACCAGTCGTATTAAGAGGTACCTGAAAAGCTATTCCGGGCGTCGCTGGTGGTTGACCAAGTCGCCCAACTGGCACCTGAATGTTTTGTTCCTGCAATGCGTTGATGACATCGCCAGCGGTCATGTTGCGTGTCGCAAGTTCATCTGGATCGAGCCAGATTCTCATGGAGTAGTCACGCGCTCCAAGGAAAGACACATCTCCGACACCATCAAGTCGTGAAATGGCATCTTTCAGTTGAATTAAGGCGTAATTACTCAGATAGAGTTGGTCGTATTTGCCGTCTGGTGAGAAAAGATTGACACAAAGAAGAATACTTGGTGATTTTTTTTTGGTGATCACACCNTGACGCTTTACCTCACCAGGAAGTTTTGCCTCCGCAATAGCGACTCGATTTTGTGTCAGTACTTGTGCAAGATCGATATCAGTTCCGAGTTTAAATGTGACATCAATAACAGCTTGTCCATCACCAGTGCTCTTTGATGAAATAAATAGCATTTCTTCAACACCATTGATTTCCTGTTCAATTGGCGTTGTNACGGTGTCTGCAACGACTTGGGCAGACGCACCGGGGTAGACGGTTTGAATAGAAATCGTTGGTGGCACGACGTCCGGATATTGGCTTACGGGAAGCCCCGTTGCTGCAATGCCACCAACAATAACAATCACTAACGAAAGTACTGTTGCAAAGACCGGCCTGTTAATAAAAAACTGACTGATCACGGCTTCACCACTTTTAGTAGTGTTGGAGAAACTTCAGATTCTTCAATTGGCTGCACGATACTGCCTTCGCGTGCTCGTGACATGCCAGAGATGACAATGCGATCGTTCTCGTTGAGACCATTTTCAATCACTCGGAGCATTCCGGTGGTTGCCGGAACGCTTCGTCCGGTGTTTACAGTTCGATACTCAATACGATTCGTTTCACGAACGACAGCAACATATTTCCGACCCTGATCGATACCAATTGCTCGTTCTGGTACCACCATCGTCTGCTCTGGTTCGGCAGTTGTCATCTGCACCCGCATAAACATTCCTGGAGTAATGAGTTCTTCAGGATTCGGCAGCAGGGCACGGCATCGTACAGTTCCTGTTGTCGGTTTTACACCAATGTCGACGAAGTCAAGAATTCCTTTGTGTACAAAAAGGTCTTCCGTTACAAGTCGTGCCGATACAGGAATCTTGAGTTCTTTAATATCTCTCCAGGTAACGGCTTCACCTCCGCGTTTCGCTATAGCCCGTTGACGTGCAAGTAGGAGTGCACGTTCGTCAGTGTCAAAGTACACCTCTATAGGTGAAGTCGTGACAACTGTCGTGAGCCGTGTTGCTNAACTNCCAGTTCCTGTCACAAGGTCTCCAATGTCTACCTCACGAGTGCTCACGCGACCAGTGAGCGGTGAGATGATATGACAGAATTCAAGATCGAGTTCAGCCTGCGCNACAGTTGCACGTGATTTNTCAAGCATCGCTTTTGCAACATCTCGCTTCGCAACNAGTATTTCGTATTGCTCTCTAGTCACCACAGCCTTCGGGAGCAGGTTCTTATACCGGGCAACTTCACTCTCGAGTTCATTGAGTTCGGCAAGAGCTTTGGCAACATCTGCCTGAGCCTGATCGCGAATAACGAGGTATGGCCGCTGATCAATTGAAAACAACGGATCGCCCTTTGTAATACGTTGACCATCGCTGAAATGAATTTCTGTGATAAATCCGGAAACACGAGCTTTGACCTCAACTGTTTCTACAGCCGCCGCATTCCCGTTGAACTCCAAAGGATTCGCAAGATTCTGAATACTTGGTCGCGTGACGATAACTTCAGGTGTCGGTGGCTGAACAAGTGATGGAGCAGGCCTTTGACATCCAGAGAGTACAGCAAGCACAGGAAGTACAGAAAGCACATGTAGTCCGGGAAGCACATGTAGTATGGGAAGCACAAGCAATGATAGTCGAAAAGAACGGCCGGATAGTCGATAAGCAAACACGAAGTGAGCACTCCCAACATTCAAATAAGTTATTGAATCACAGAGTATCGATCTTACACCGCGATGGTGTCTGTGACCTCACCTTCCTTAAAAACCCTACTATCGAATGTCATGCTGCATCTCCAGTGATGCTGTCGCACTAGAATGAATGCTATTTTGAGCTATACGGTGTTATTCAGAGTGGTTGGCGTGAACTCTTGATTTTGGCGGGTATGATAAAGGAGTGTAGTTACAACTCAGAGAACAATACCAGTTTTCATTCCAGTCCCTTTTTGGAACAAGCCAGTGGCAGATTCACATTCCTCATCAGATGTCCATCATCTTTTTGCGCCCCGTACTTCCATTGAACAAGTTGAGGAAGGAAATGAACTTGCGCCTAAGTTCGATGAAAAAGGATTCATACCGTGCGTCACAACAGATCATGCATCGGGTGAATTGTTGATGGTAGCTGTCATGCACCAAGAGGCACTGGAGAAAACGATTGAAAGCGGGGAAGCACACTACTTCAGCCGGAGCCGTCAGTGTCTCTGGCATAAGGGAGCGACAAGTGGGCTTGTTCAGAAAGTTGTTGAGATGAGGATTGATGATGATCAGGACTGTATCTGGTTGCGAGTTGATGTCGCTGGCGGAGCGAGTTGTCATGTTGGTTATCGCTCCTGCTTTTATCGGAAAGTTCCAGTGGGTGTGCAGCGAGAGAACAGTTCGGAACTTGAGTTTCTCGAAGCTGAGAAAACATTTGATCCAAAAGAAGTCTACGGTAATGCTCCAAATCCGACACAGTTGTAATCCAGCGAGTGAATGACGAGGCAATTTTTGCTATGGCTGATGCATCAACAACACAACTAGCACTCATTCGTCAACTCAAGTTCTGCGCTGGTCACAGGCTCTACCGACATGAAAGTAAATGTGCATTTTTTCATGGGCATAATTACCGTGTTGATCTCGAGGTGGTTGCTGCAAAAGGAGGTCATGAAGTCGACGAAGTTGGCCGAGTTGTAGATTTTTCACTTATAAAAAAACGCATGCTTGGCTGGCTCGATGATCATTGGGATCATGCGTTCCTAATCTACGCAAAAGATGCGAATGCTTTGGCTGCGATTCAGATGGTCGAGCCAGTAAAGTATTTTGTCATGCCTGATAATCCTACGGCAGAAAATATGGCACGATATCTTCTTGAGGTTGTTGCCCCGCATGTCTTAACAGATCTTGGTGTCGTTGCTCGACAGGTTTCTCTGTGGGAGACCAGTGAGTCTTGTGCCGTAGCGACACGTCCTGAGCATTCAGTGGCGAGTGGCCCAGCCATGCCAGGTACAGCAATAATTAAAGATAGTCGACGGTGACACCATGAGTTCTTCAGAAACACGAAGAAGCCTTGGACGTTTTCCAACAACCCGGCTTCGCAGAAATCGTCAATATGAATGGCTTCGGAACATGGTGACGGAGACGACGTTGTCACCGAATGATCTGATCTGGCCATTGTTTGTGCATGACAAGACAGAGNGTGAAGCTATTGCTGCAATGCCTGATGTTGATCGTTTGCCAATAGAAGGTGTTGTAAAGGCAGCAGCGGATGCAAAGTCTTTAGGTATACCCGCAATCGCTTTGTTCCCAGTGATTGCTCCTCAGTATAAGACAGTTGATGGACAGCATGCTCTTGACCCAGACAATCTGATATGCCGCACAATTCAGGCAGTACGAGCTGAGACTGGAAATGATGTNGGTATCATCTGTGATGTAGCACTCGATCCATATACGACACATGGTCACGATGGACTGCTTCAGGATGGCCGTATCGTAAATGATGAGACAGTAGCTGTTCTCCAGCAGCAAGCTCTCGTACTCGCCCAAGCTGGCTGTCATCTCGTTGCTCCATCCGACATGATGGACGGGAGAGTCCAGGCCATTAGAACCGTTCTAGATAAAAATCAACATGAAGAGGTTGGTGTGCTTTCCTATGCAGCAAAATACGCGTCTGCATTCTATGGTCCTTTCCGTGATGCGCTNGGCAGTCATGCTGCGCTCGGTACCGCCAAATCTCTTGGAGTTACTGACAAAAAGACGTATCAGATGGATCCAGCAAACACAGATGAAGCACTTCGAGAGGTTGCCTTTGATCTTGATGAGGGTGCAGANTTGGTCATGGTTAAACCNGCGATGACGTGTTTGGACGTTATCTATCGAGTCAAGCAAACCTTCGGTGTTCCCACATTTGCCTATCAGGTAAGTGGTGAATACGCCATGATTCAAGCAGCAGCTGCTAATGGCTGGCTTGGTGGTGAACAGGCTGCCCACGAGGCAGTTCTTGCAATAAAGCGATCCGGGGCCGATGCGATTCTGACCTATTTTGCACCAAAAATTGCCAGACAGTGCTGAAACACGCNAATTAGACGAAACCAGATCGTGCTTCTCAGTGAAGTTTTTAAATTTCTGGCCTACAGGCTCGTGTTGACGGAACACGCATAAATTTCACATGATCTGAGACTGAAGGAAGTGGACAGGTAGTTCAATTTCCACCGTATGATTCAAACCTGTTTTCAAGAAACGATGGCTCCCGTCGTATTAGGAAGAAACCTCCCTGAAAGGATGCTATGCACGCTTCACGCATTTTGGCCCTGAGCCTTGCAATGTTCGGATGTCTTGTCCTCACGCTTTTCCCCGCTTCGGCAATTGCTCAAACTCCCTCGGCAGTTGATACGGAATTAGAGCGAGTACGCGGCAGTTGGCGGGTTGTTGAACTTGTCGAAAACGGGCAGGAAATTCCTGAGGAACAAATGCAGTACTGGCTTCCAGGTGGTGGAAATCTGGAAATCGTTGACTACACGATTCTTTTCTCAGATCCNGTTGGTGGTGGCAAAACAACNCGTGAGTTCAGAATAGATCCAACNTCTTATCCGAAGAGAATCACNATCAAGAATAAGGATACAGAGACAGGGAAGGGTATCTACAAATTTGATGAGGGCAAACTTGTCGTCTGTTTTTCAAGAGATATCTCAAAAGTTCCTACCGAATTTGGAGCTCCAAAAGATTCGGCACGAGCTCTTGTTGTGATGGAAAAGTATGAGCCGAATAACTCAGCAACTCCAAAGGGTGCTCCACGACCAGCACCAAAGCCAGTTCATGATAATCCTCCTGATATGAGTCAGTGGCAAAGTGCGAAGCCAGCACCTCCTCCGGCCGTTGTGCCGGGTGGTGGTGTGACATCACGTGTACTGACNGATGCTGAGGTTCGTGAAATGGCTGTTGGAACATGGCGCATGACAGATACCGAAGGATCTGTTGACATCACGTATAACGTTGACGGAACGTTTCAGACGTATCGGTACTATCAGATGCTTCAAAACTTTCAATCAGTATTTGTACCTACTCCAATTTCCAGTGGTACATGGATGATATCGAATGGTCGACTGATTACTCATGTAACAGCCTCATCACGAGTGGGTCTAACGAATCAAACACTCACGCCTGCGGTTCGTTCAATTTCTCAAACAGACCTTATTCTTGTTGATAATTTTGGTCGTGTTTCGAGGTCTGTCCGAGTGCGATAGCAAGCCCTCGATCAGAATCTCACTTGGCAGCGTTCTGATAACAGCTTCCGCAGATCAACTTGTCGAAATGGGTGATCTGGGGAAGCTGTTTCCTTTTAACCAATCGGTTCTGATACTGGAAAGCTACCGAACATCACCAGTTTCTCCTTTTTTAGTCAGACAAAGATCAGACTACGGCTGACAAAGTAGCGTGTTTTTAACGTTTATGCCGATAAAAGAAAGCATAAACATCATTCTTAGGCGGTGCTCCTTTGTGAGATGTCTAGTGCGCTATTCGTGGAGGGCCCAGTCGTGATACGACCGGGAAAGAGAGAACGTCTTTTCGCAAAACTCTGTGGAGCAGTGTGCGCGATCCTTCTGTTCTTTTTCTNGTCGTCCAACACACGTGCTTTCTCACCGAATGATCAGTTCCCGGCAAGTGTCATTCGCGAAACGCAATTTGAATCTGTTCAACTTCAGCCCGAGGAAATACCGGCACCACTTCCTCAAGAAACGAGTGAACCAGAGAGTCTGGCGGAACCAAGCGACGGCCAGACGATTCTTGCACCAGACCAACCTGGAAATATTCAACGTGGTGCGGGTCAACAATTGGGTGGAACATCTGATCCGAACGATACCGTACTGGACCCCAATCAGGTCGGTAATCTCATGACCCGACTTGATGCTCTTGAGGGTGCTGGCGAAAGCTTGCCAATTGTGCGACTCAGTGGTTTCTTTCAACTTGATAGCGGAATCTACAGTCAGAATACTCTCGCACGTGCTTATTTTGGAGACATGCTCAACGGTGTTGGTTTCCGAAGAGCTCGTCTTCAGGCAATTGGAAAAGTTACAGAAACAAATGCATTCAGTATTGAAATGGATTTTGGTCAATCAGGTAAGCCAAGTTTCCTTGATGTCTGGGGTGAGCAGTCAGAGCTTCCATATCTAGGAACAATCCGTATTGGTCAGTTCAGGCAGCCCGGCACCATGGATAGTTGGACAAGTGTTCGTCACCTGAACTTTCTCGAACGATCAGCTCCATTTATGGCTTTTGATCCCTTCCGCCGTGTCGGCATCATGGCGTATGACATCAGTGATGATGAACGTACGAGTTGGGCATATAGCGTCTATGGAACCGGACTTACTTTTTACAATTCTGGTGCACAAAGCAATTATAATACGTTCGGTGACAATATGACTGGCGTGCAACTGAGTGATCAAGGAGGAGTTACTTT
>NZNR01000038.1 GCA_002694955.1 Planctomycetaceae bacterium | reverse complement strand
GTCCTGGAAGACCAACTGGTCGAGCGAGCGGTCGAAGCGATTGAGCAGGCGGCACGCACTGGTCGCATTGGCGACGGCAAGATATTTGTATCTGACCTTGCTGAAGTTGTTCGAATTCGAACCGGCGAAACTGCTGCTGACGCCATCTAATTCGAAGACTTACTTCTGTTTTCACAAAGCCGGTCATCTCTGTTCAATCGAACAACCAAAGAGATGACCGGTTTTTATTTCTGCGGACAACTATTACGAGGCAACGCCTACGGCTTCTTCATCTTCAACACTTGGGAGACTAGTCGTCCCCATGAGATACCGGTCACACTGTCGGGCAGCTTCACGGCCTTCATTGATTGCCCAGACGACAAGGCTTTGTCCCCGGCGACAGTCACCAGCCGCAAAAACCCCATCTATATTTGTCGTATATTGACCATATTCTGCTGCAAAATTTGTACGCGAGTCACAATCAAGGCCCAACTGATCGGCTATCACTTTTTCTGGGCCTCCGAATCCCAATGCAAGCAGTATCATTTGACATGGCCACTCCTGCTCACTGCCTTCAACAATACTGAATGGCGGGCCATTTTTTTGGGGTTTTGTCCAATCAAGACGAACTGTTTTGACTCCCCTCAGCCTGCCGGAATCATCACCAAGAAATTCAACCGTTTGGACAGAAAATTCTCGTGGATCGCCAGCCAACGTTTTCCCGGGAACATCTGAATAGTCAAACCTCGCCGCAGCCTCTGCATGGCCATAATCAGTTCGTAGGATCTTAGGCCATTGCGGCCATGGGTTATTCGCAGCACGCTCTTCAGGTGGCTGTGGCACAATCTCGAAGGTGACAAGTGAACGGCAACCATGGCGTAATGATGTGCCAATACAGTCTGTGCCCGTATCACCACCACCAATCACAATGACGTCCTTATCCTTTGCACTTATATAGTTTTTATCCTGATGCTTCGAATCAAGAAGACTGCGTGTATTCGCAGTAAGAAAATCCATCGCGAAATGAATACCATCCAAATCACGACCTGGAGTTTTAGCAAAAAAGTCATTCGGCCGTGTCGATCCCACGCATAGCACGACAGCATCAAAGTCTGACATCAGCGTCGCTGCCGGGACATCTTTCCCAATCTCAACACCAGTCTTGAAAATGATTCCCTCTTCTGCCAGNAGGTTGACTCTTCGTTGAACAACTGCTTCTTTATCAAGCTTCATATTGGGAATGCCGTACATCAGCAATCCTCCAATACGATCTGCTCGTTCAAAGACAGTCACAAGATGACCAGCCTTATTCAGTTGAGCTGCACAGGCAAGTCCGGCTGGGCCAGAACCAACCACAGCNACTTTTTTTCCCGTNCGCTCGGTTGGTGGAGATGCAGTAATCCAGCCTTCTTCCCAGCCACGATCAACGATCGAGCATTCAATCTGCTTAATCGTCACGGGTGGTTCNTGAATACCTAATACACATGAACCCTCACACGGCGCAGGACACACTCTTCCAGTGAATTCCGGAAAATTGTTCGTCTTGTGCAGGCGATCAAGCGCTTCGTGCCAATGCCCTCGATACACCAGATCNTTCCACTCAGGAATCAAATTNCGTACAGGGCAGCCAGCAGCCATATTGGCCATCAGGTCTGCGGTGTGGCAAAACGGTACACCACAATCCATACAGCGAGACCCTTGATCCTGTAGTTCAACAACAGGNAGATCCAGATGAAATTCATTCCAATCCCCAATCCGCTCAACTGGATCGCGCTCAGAATAGGTCTGTCTGTCTACTGTCATGAATCCCCGTGGGTTTCCCATCGGTTGATTTCCTTTCGTCTTCTGCAGGCTTCGTAAAACCCGACCATGCCAACTGGTAAGTTATTTTTTTCGATATATTTTCAGTCCAGTGCCGCAGCCACTTCCGTTTTGGCCGCCATCTCAGCAAGTGCTCGCTTATAGTCTCGAGGCATAACTTTCACAAACTGACTGAGNGACTGCGCCCACGATTCCAATATGCCTAAGGCTACCGTCGATCCGGTGTAGTCGGCATGCTGCTGGATAAGTTGCTTTAATTCTTCAATATCTTCAGCAGACTCTACTGACTCCAGTTCCACGAGTTCTAAATTACAATTGAGACGCAAAACATCACGATCAGGAGCATAAACAAACGCAACACCACCAGACATTCCTGCAGCAAGATTACGACCTGTCGGCCCAAGAATCACAACTCGTCCACCTGTCATATATTCGAGGCCATGATCCCCGACCCCCTCCACNACTGCACGAGCTCCACTGTTTCGTACACAGAATCGTTCAGCAGCCATGCCCCTAAAATAGGCTTCCCCGGATGTTGCTCCATAGAGAGCTACATTTCCAATGATAATATTTTCTTCAGGAACGAATGTTGATCCCTTCGGTGGCGCAATAATGATTCGACCACCTGATAAACCTTTCCCAACATAGTCATTCGCATCACCAGCTAGTTCGATTGTGACTCCTGGNGCTAACCACGCACCCAAACTCTGGCCTGCCGAACCAATCACATCGATATGAATGGTGTCATCAGGCAAACCGTTCTCACCGTTGGCCTTGGAAACNTCNTGGCTNAGCATCGTACCGAATGCCCGGTCAATATTCTCAATTTCCATAGGAAACCGTACTGGGGTTTGTTCGTGAATTGCGGCNAGAGCCTTCTTGATNAGCTCGTTATCGAGGACTTCTTCAAGACCATGATTCTGTGAAATGGTGCAATGTGTCACCGTATCTGGATGGGGACCAGCTGCGGGCGTAAGTATTGGTGTGAGATCGAGCCCCTTTGCCTTCCAATGCCGAACCGCTTCATCAATTTCAAGAACTTCCACATGACCAACCATCTCATTAATGGAACGGAAACCGAGGCTAGCCATAATTTCCCGGGCTTCTTCAGCCACGAGAAAGAGATAGTTCACGACATGTTCAGGNTTGCCTGAAAACTTCTTTCGAAGCTCGGGATCCTGCGTAGCAATTCCAACTGGACAGGTGTTGAGATGACACTTCCGCATCATGATACAACCCATCGTGATGAGAGGTGCTGTTGCAAAACCGTATTCCTCAGCACCGAGAAGCGCTGCAATCACGACATCCCTACCAGTTTTGAGCTGACCATCCGTTTCAAGTCGGACGCGACTACGGAGATCATTCATGACCAATGTCTGGTGCGTCTCAGCAATACCAAGCTCCCAGGGAAGACCTGCAAACTTAATACTTGTGAGTGGCGAAGCCCCAGTCCCGCCATCTGTTCCAGAAATCAGAATTTTGTCNGCGTGGCCCTTGGCCACACCGGCTGCAATTGTNCCCACGCCAACTTCTGACACTAGCTTTACACTCACTGCTGCTGAGGGGTTTGAGTTTTTCAGGTCAAAAATCAGTTGAGCCAAGTCNTCAATCGAATAGATGTCGTGATGTGGCGGCGGACTGATCAGGCCTACACCAGGAGTAGAGTGTCGAGTAGCAGCAATAATCTCATTGACCTTATGACCTGGGAGCTCACCCCCTTCGCCTGGCTTTGCCCCCTGAGCAATTTTAATCTGCAATTCGTCCGCATTGGTTAANTACCAACTCGTTACACCNAATCGGCCCGATGCAACCTGTTTGATGTACGACCTCTTCGAATACTGGTTCGTCTGTGCCTTGGCTTTTTCTGGATCGAGGTTTTCGAGCACATCAAGCATTTCCTCATGCTCACCTTCAGTGCGGCCATACCACTTGAAACGCTCTGGGTCCTCACCACCTTCTCCAGTGTTACTTTTTGCTTCCAACACATTCATCGCAACCGCGAGGGTTTCATGAGCTTCGGCAGAAATGGATCCGTAACTCATTGCCCCGGTGCAAAACCGTTTCACGATCTCACGAGCTGGTTCCACNTCCTCGATTGGCACTGGGTTTCGACCAGTCTTGAATTGAAGAAGTCCTCTTAAGAAGCAACGCCTATGGGCATCTGTATTGACTGTCTCAGCGAATTGCCGGTANGCATCTCTCGATCCTGTGCGAGCAGCGACCTGCACCTGCGCTATGGTGTGTGGATTCCATGCATGTGCTTCACCTTCCTTTCGCCAATGAAACTGTCCGTCATTGGGCAATGTCGACAGCGCATTATCACTACGGGTTGGGTAACCAATTTCGTGGCGACGAATTCCTTCTTCAGCAATGACATCAAAACCAACACCAGAAATCCGGCTCGAAGTTCCTACAAAGCACTTTTCAATTATTTCTGGTGCTAATCCGACTGCTTCAAAGATCTGCGCTCCCTTGTATGAAGCAAGTGTCGAAATACCCATCTTGCCCATCACTTTTTTGATACCCTTGGCAACCGCTTTCCGGAAGGCCGGAACAATTTTGTCATCACTGAATTCTTCTTCGAGCAGGCCGTCAACACGGGCCTGACGAAGCGCTTCGAATGCCAGATAGGGATTGATTGCATCGGCCCCGTAACCCGTAAGTAGACAAAAATTATGAACTTCGCGGGCTTCCCCAGACTCAAGAACAAGACCTATTCGTGTCCGCAGTTCTTGTTTAACCAACGCGTGATGAACCGCNCCGGTCACCAGCAGAGAACTGACTGGAACGCGTTCATGACTGACAGCCCGATCTGAAAGAACAACCAGCGAAAACCCGTCATGTATCGCCTGAGTAGCTTCAGCACAGATTCGGTCAATCGCTGGCCTGAGACCCGCATCCCCTTCGGATCGTGGGTACGTAATGTCAATGGTCTTCGACTTCCAGCCACGATGATCAATCGCCTTGATAGCAGCAGTTTCTTCATTCGTCAGNATCGGATGTGGAATACAAAGCCGATGACACTGCTCCTCGGTTGCNTCCAAAAGATTCCCTTCCGGACCGATGAAACATTCCAGCGACATAATNACTTCTTCCCGAATCGAATCGACNGGCGGGTTCGTCACTTGGGCAAAAAGTTGNTTAAAGTAGTCGTATGGCAGCCTGGGCTTGTCANAAAGACAGGCAAGAGCAGCATCATTGCCCATCGATCCGATCGGGTCTCGTTTTTCTCGAAGCATCGGCATGAGCATGAATTGCAGCGTTTCAGTTGTGTAGCCAAAAGCTTGCATTCGCCTCAGGAGNTCGTCGCTATCGTAGTGTGCAGGCGACTCTCTCTGAGGGAGATCATGAAGGTGAATTGCCTGATTTTTAATCCATGTCTTGTATGGACGCTTTGTGGCAACAGACGTTTTCAATTCATCGTCTGCAATGATGCGTCCTTGTTCGAAATCAACAAGGAACATTTTTCCTGGTTGGAGCCGCCCTTTGGACTTCACCTGCTCAGGGTCGACCTGTACCACCCCAACTTCACTCGCCATGATGACACGATCGTCATGAGTGACGTAATATCGGCTAGGACGCAAGCCATTGCGATCAAGGACTGCACCTATGTAGTGACCGTCTGTAAACGAGACTGAGGCCGGCCCATCCCACGGCTCCTGAAGAGCTGAATGATATTCATAAAANGCGCGCTTATCTTCCGGCATGCTGTGATGATTCTGCCAGGCTTCTGGGATCATCATCATAACGGCTTCTTGAAGCGTACGGCCNGANTGATAAAGCATTTCCAATGCGTTATCAAAGTTTCCGGAGTCAGAACAATCGGGCTCAATCACTGGACANAGTTTCCGAATATCATCACCCCAGAGGTCACTTTTCATGACACCCTGCCGNGCAAACATCCAGTTTGCATTTCCCCTAAGCGTATTGATTTCACCATTGTGCGCCATGAAACGGCATGGCTGCGCTCGATCCCAACTGGGGAATGTATTGGTCGAAAAACGTGAGTGCACCATTGCAAGGTGCGTCTTGTANTCTGCATCTTGAAGGTCTTTGAACAAAGGAATGACTTGCATGGACCGAAGCATTCCNTTCCAGATGATGACTTTCGTNGACAACGAACANATATAGAACATCANTTTTTGNGACAAACTGCTCTCGACTCTAATTTGATGGCTGGCCCATTTCCNGATGATGAACAANTGACGCTCGAAAGCTTCCTGATCAAGTCCTTCTCCGGCGGCAATTACTACCTGATCAAAGTGCGGCATCGCGCGTCGCGCCGTTGGGCCAACATCTGCTGCATCTGGATCAATTGGCAACTCACGCCAACCGACAAGCTTTTGCCCTTGCTCATTGATAATTCCGTCCACTATCTCGCGACAGCGAGCTCGCTCTGTCGGGTCTGTTGGCATAAAAAAGACGCCGCTACCGTATAAGCCGCGATCTGGTAATTTCTGCCCAAGCTCTTCCTGAGCTATTCTTTCGATTAACTCATAGGGCAATGCCGTAAGCATGCCGGCTCCATCACCCGTGTTGTCTTCACAGCCACAACCGCCACGATGCTCCATGTGCTGCAGCATGCGATCCGCATCATCGACAATTTGGCGAGACCTTTTCCCCTTGATATGCGCAATAAACCCAACTCCACATGAATCATGCTCGTTCGCTGGATCGTACAGGCCGCGGCTTTGAGGAAGTCGTACTGGCGGTTTCATCAATTGTTTTCTCATCATGAGGGTTTCAAAATTTAAGTTCTTTTATTTTTAGGGTGGAAGCCGGGATTTGGGGACTACCGCCACCAATCCGCTTTGCCACTTCCAAGTCATTGGTAGCTATCAGGCTGTTCCAACCACCGCCAAGTCACCAAGGACTTCGGGGGGACGTTTTCGTTCTCGAACACCTTCGTCCGTGTCATGTGCATGGCCACGTAACAGATCAAGAAATCTTCGTGCAGTTGGGGAAAGAGGCTTGCCTCGACCACGAATAATCCCAAGGGGGCGAGTGAGCGGATTTTTTTCAAGCGGCAAACTGACCAGAGTGCCCACGGCAGTTTCTCGAATGACAGTAGGTTCAGGCAACAACGCCATGCCCGCGTCAATCTCCACCGCTCGTTTGATTGTTTCGATGTTATCAAATTCCATCACAACACTTGGCTCAGCTCCTACCGACTCAATGGCCTTGTCGATTTCCTGACGAATGACGAGATCATGATCGAACCCGACCAGACGTTGCCCATGCAAATCTGCAAGAGCCGCACTCTCACGAGAGGCAAACGGATGGTTTGGACCGCAGACCAGGACGATGGGCTCTTCACGCCACTCCTCA
>NZNR01000037.1 GCA_002694955.1 Planctomycetaceae bacterium | reverse complement strand
GGACGAACAAGAAATGTGATGATCGTATCACGTCTTCTTCGAAGAAGACCTGTCTTGCCTAAATGCGTCAGGACATAGTCGAGTAGCTTCTTGAATGATTTGTCACCAGCTATTTTGGCAACTGGAACCTTGATTGCTTTTTCTGTCTCGAAAAGATTTTTATAGTCAAGTTCATTAGGAAGTAACACCAGATTATCTTTTGTGACTTCAACGAAAAACGGGCGGCGAATGCCACCGCGACCCCTATTCTCATACAAAATCGAAATACATTGATCAGGCTTCTTCTTTTTATCAGCAATCTTTGCTTCGATTCTCTTCATCTCAGCAATGATCTCCTGAATCTCAAGTTCACGCTTCTTGAGCTCAGCTTTATCTTCATCATCCGGAGGAGGAGGCGGAGGGGGCACATTCAATAAACGTCCGCGAGCTTCACGTTGTAAGCGTTCTGCTTCCACGAGTTGCTGCTGTGCTTTCTGTACACGACTATCGTTTGAAATACTGTCTTGCTTGAGCTTTGCAAGTTTCTCCTCAAGCTCACGAATAGCCTCCAGATTTTCTTCTGTTTGCTTCTGAACAGCCTCATTTTGAAATAAATCGGCAAGCTTATCAGTGTCAACAGATTCAAGAACAACAGCTGTGATTATCAGAATCAAGTTTCCGATCACGCATGCCAAAATATCAAGAAATGGAAAAAGTGATATTTCCTGTTTCTTTTTCTGCCTACGGGCCATGACATTTATTCCATGCGGTTACGCAGCCTGCCACCTTGCACGAACACATGAACAGACACAATTGGCTAGTACTTCAGTTTCGGTACTTAATGTTACTGTTTTCTTCAGGCTTCTTTTTCTTTCCACCCCCGAACCCAAACCAACCTCGTTGCTTCATTTCAACATTGATCGTTTGGCCATTCAGACGTTCCATTGTTTCAGCTAGCTCTGACAGACTTTTCTGTAACGAGTGGGTGTACTCAGACACGCTACCGGCAGCCTCCGACATCAGATCAGTGGAACGTCCCCTCGCATCCTGTGCTGTGGACGCCATAGCTGCAATTTCATCCCGTGTTGACTCGACCATTTTCCCTAATTGCTCAACCTGTCCCGCATTTTTTTCGTACAGCCGATCGTGGGCATTGCTCCACCCTTCTTCTACTTTTGCGGCAAGTTTTTCTCCCATTCCATCGAGTCTTCCAACAAAATTTGCCAAAGACTGTTCGGTCTGGGTAATTCGCTCAGTTTGCTTCTCATCAATTTTCTTCCATGAATCAAAGAGATCCGCAGCGACGCCCTTCCCGAGAGTCTTGAGTTGCCCGATCCAACCCTCAAGCTCAGCCCTATGAACCTTCAACGCTGCTTGAACGACATCCTGCATGTCATTTCGGCTCGCGGAGGGCATGCGATGTTCCTCGGTATTCCTGCCATCTTCGAGTCGACGCAAAAGATATTCATTTGTGTATTCATCTACGTCACCAATTACATCACCTTCAAGTTTTTGAAGAGCACTTACAGGAAACGTAAGAATCATCGCCATCGCCAGGGCAACAAGCGTGGTATCAAATGATGTACCGAGACCACCTGTAATACTTTTTAGACCAACCTTCAGTGACTCCATATCACTCGAGCTACTCAGGGTATCGGTAAACCCACCAACTGCTGAACTCACCCCAATAACAGTCCCAAGAAAACCTAGAATCGGGATTGCCCAGATGAAAACATGGAACATTGTGTAACTCGAGTCGACACTGCCGGCGTCAAGATCTGACTGGCTGGAAAGCATCGTAGCTGTATCAGCAGCACTCTTTCGAACACGAAAGTGCTCAAGACCTCGCACGCAACGAGTTACGAGAAAACTACCAACTGCATTTTTGGGGAGCTCACTTATATACTCAAGAAACTTATCAAGATTTTTTTCTGTAATCTTCTCCCCAATATCACTTGGCAGCACATCAAATAACAATGCTCTCTGCTGGCGACGAATCTTGCGAAGCTTGCCAACAAGCATGGTCGCTGCCCAGAAGAATAGAAATACTTCCGTGTATGGAACCCACTGGCCGGTCGCCATAGTCGAGCCTTCTCCGCCCATAAAGAGGCGCCCCAGGTATGAGCGATCATCTTTGGGTCCAGCAAAAGGTAAAAGCACGANANAAAAGACAACCGTAGCTGCCAGACCAAACAAGGCATAGAGTGCTACGTTTACATTTGTATTTGCTGTGACAGACAACACACTAGCCCGCGCAACTGACTCTGCCGATCGNTCNGCNCCACCATCTTTTGGTGACTGCCCCGCTTTTGTACCCGCTGCTGNTTTTTCTGGTGCTTTGACAGTTATNGAACTGCGACAATGCGGACATCGTGCAGTTTTGCCAATAAGCTCATCCCGAACTTTGAGGCTTTTGTCACAGTCTGGACAGGACATTGTGAAGTACATTGAATAATTCTCACAAAATTACGACGTACTGCAGAAATTGCTCGCATAAACAGCACGACTCGGAATCAAAATCACCCTAGNCACGGCTCCCCAACAAGTCGCTCTAAANNTTTTTCTTCAGCCTATCGCGACACNCAAAGCAAAGCAACTCACCCNCAAAAGACAGCTAGCTACTTACTTTTGACCATGCGCGACTTTTTGCACTCGCAAGCACCGCATCACAAACCCGTTGCGTTTCAAGTGCGTCACGAAATGTTGGATGACAAGGTTCACCTTTTGCATAGCANGAAAGAAAATCAGCTACCTGATGGACAAATGAATGCTCGTAGCCAATGGCCAAACCTGGTACCCACCAGTTACCCATATATGGATGTTCTCCGTCTGTGACGTGGACACTCTTCCAGCCACGTTCTGGCCCCTCGTCGCTATAGTCAAAAATTTCTAATCGATGAAGATCATGAAGATCCCACTTGATACTCATGTTTTCACCGTTGATCTCAAACGTATAGAGCGCTTTATGNCCGCGGGCATATCGCGTNCTTTCAAAGAGACCAAGAGAGCCGTTATTGAAGTGACAAAGGAATGAGCAGGCATCATCAATTTCAACAGGCTCTTTCTTACCAGTCAACTGATGTGTTCTCTCCTTCACAAATGTTTCGGTCATAGCCGTCACATCCGACACTGANCCATTCAGCCATAGAGCTGTATCTATGCAATGAGCAAGTAAATCACCAGTAACGCCACTTCCTGCAGCTTTTGCATCNAGCCGCCATAACGCTTCACCACCTTGAGGCAGGTCCGAGTTGATTGTCCAGTCCTGAAGAAATTCAGCTCGGTAATGGAAAACCCGGCCAAGCCTACCGTCATCGATTAATTGTTTTGCAAATGTTACAGCTGGAATTCTGCGATAGTTGTACCACACTGTNTTGGGTACACCTGCCTTCTCGACAGCCTCACACATTGTCTCACCTTCTGCAGTATTCATCGACAGAGGCTTTTCACACAAAATCGCTTTACCATGCTTGGCCGCTTCTATTGCGATGTCGGCATGAAGGTTGTTTGGCGTACAGATATCTATCACATCAATATCATCAGCAGCCACGAGTTTTCGCCAATCATTTTCGACACGCTGATACCCCCACTTCGTGGCAAAGGCTTGAGCTTTCTCTGTGTCACGCGCGGCAACAGCCTGAAGAACGGGTTCATACTCGAGGTCAAAGAAATTCTTCACACGGTTGTAACCATTGGAGTGTGCGCGACCCATAAAGCCGTAGCCAATCATCCCAATACGAAGTGGTTTCGCCATTACTATTGTCCTTTCGCAATCTATTTTTTTAGTTNCAACCATGTGCATCGCGCACGGCAATCATTGTCTTCAAAATTGTGTTCCATGTTGCTGGATTTTCGAGTGTTTCATTCGGGAACATACAGCCATCCCAGCAGATGTGTTCAATACACCGAGAGGAAGCGTCTTCAAGCCAGTACCCGGAACATTTCACGATGTCCAGTTTTCCGTTTGGGTCATCTGCCGGGCAGTGTTTGCCCGTTTTATCATGAGAACCCGCTCCATGAATTTCACCATCATTCTGAGCAACATGGAAATCAATAGTCCATGGTCGCAGTTTGTCAGTCATCTGCTTGTATGCTGCATAAAACTCTTCTGTCGAACAGTCTGCGGTAACGAGAGCATGTTCCGGAGCATTACAACCAAGCAGATAGAGATAGGTATGTGCCAGGTCTGCTTGAAAACCGAGTGTTTCTGGCATTCCAACTCCCTCAAGCACATCGAGCATGTCTCGCCAAGAATGCATGCCTGCCCAACAGATTTCTCCTTCTGCTGCGAGTCTCTGTCCATTATCCGNAGCAATCTGAGCAGCCTCTTTAAAGGTCTCAATTATTCTTGCAGTACCNGCTTTGGCATCTTCTCGCCACTTGGAAACACCGAACTCAGCTGAGTCTATGCGTATGACACCATATTTCCNNACNCCATGCTGTTCNAANACTCTGGCAATACGACANGCCATTTTCACTGCTGACAAAAATTTTTCTCGCGACTCATCATCACCCATCGCNGAATCGCCAANTGTACCTGGCCACACTGGTGCAACGAGTGAGCCTACTGCAAAACCATGACTTGCAATTTTGTCAGCAATCTTGAAGAGTTCATCATCGGTCGCCTCGGGGTTGGTATGTGGCAAGAAAAGAAAATAGTCAATTCCATCAAATTTCTGACCATCGACTTCTGCTGCTGCGGTCAGTTCTAACATGCGGTCCAACGATATCGGTGGCTCCTGACCCTCGTCAGATCCCTTCCCAACAAGACCTGGCCACATCGCATTATGGAGTTTTGGACTCGCGTGAGACATCTAAGTTTTTCCTTTCATTCATGAATCAATTTTGTGGACATCTGGACCAATCGAGCAAAAGTGCTTCCAAATAATCCATGATCTAAAATTTTAAAATGCACAAACAGCTGCAGCGGCTTCTGCAGAGCTAAACAATTCATCAGCCNCCATCCGGCCGACGGGAATATGCGTCGGTGCCACCAAAACATACGTTTCGACTCGACCCTCACCTTGTGTTGATCTCCAATCACTTTGCCTTGCTGTATTCATTGCGTCTCTTGATCCCGCCTGCCACCACTGCTATCAACCCTAGTCATAAATCTGGTCATAAATCTGAACGCCCCTACGTCCAATGAATCAACAACACGCTCTTGAAGATTACGTTGTACGACCCTACGCCTAAGGCTGCAAGGAGCAGAACGAGCCATTTCTTGCTGTTTTCATACCAAATAGTGTCTCATCGTCACCAGTACTGACGAAAAACGTGGAGCCGTCAACACCGGAAGACCATGTTATTGGCTGGACAAGTGGCCTCGCGTCTCATGATGCGAGGTTAGAAAACACCATCAACTCAAGGAACAAATATGGCCAAAGATCTTGAGGGCTCACCACCTGACATACATGCAGCTGTTTTTGACCTGGATGGTCTACTCGTGAATACAGAAGAACTTTACCAAGATGTAGGGTCTGAATTATTAAGACGNCGTGGGAAAACCTTTGANGCTGATCTTCTCGATGCAATGATGGGACGTCCTCAGCAGAAGGCACTNTCCATTATGATTGAATGGCATGGGCTGGCTGATACTGTTGAAACTCTTGCGAGTGAAACAAAAGATATTTTCCAGANTCTTCTTTCCACACGACTCGCACTCATGCCGGGTGCAAAAGAGTTGATTGAACANATTCGACTACTGGATATNACTCTCGGTGTTGCAACAAGCAGNGGGCCAGAGTTCGCCCACGATGTTCTCACCCGCGTTGGCCTCATTCACAACTTTACTTTTATCCTGACATCAGCTGATATCAGTGCGGGAAAACCNGATCCTGAAATCTATCTTTTAGCTGCAAAGAAAGTTGGTACTCAGGCCAAACACATGATTGTCTTTGAAGATTCCGAAAATGGGTGCAAGGCTGCTGTGGCCTCGGGTGCTATCACCGTAGCCGTTCCATCAGGCCACAGCCTAAGGCATGCTTTTCCTGGTGCGGAGATTATTGCCACATCTCTTGCTGATCCTCACATTTATGAGTTACTTGATTCTCGCACTAACAGAAAAAGTGCTGACAAAGCCTGATCTACTTTTTCTTTTCTTTACCGGTCGGCTCGGGATTCATCACATACAACCGGTTCCTGAGATCGTTCCACGATCGCTTGAACTGTGATCGAATCTTCCAGATCGACACATTGTCTAACTCAACCGTTCCATCCTTTGGCCCGGCAAGGCCAAGCCCGTTGCCACCGCTGGAGTTCGCNTTNGCCAANCATTCATGCTTGACGTACNAGGNTGGCCCATCAACGAACTGAATNACAAACTCATCGCCCTTAAGTTCTGCCAAAGCGTGATACCATTTGCCGGGCACATATTTAAAATCGGCTGACTCGGCTACTTTGAGTGTCTCGTGGTCCACCAGTATAAACGTACCTTCACTACTGAATTTTACTCGACAGACATGGTGACCAAATTCAACAAAGGGAACGATGTCAGATTCCTCACCACCGACAAAGCGAAAGGAAAAGCCTGCAAGAAACTCAGCCGGAGTAACCGGCACGCTCACACGAGGCTCATATCCATAGTGATGCGTGCGACTTGCCTGATATTCTTTTGAAGAAGGTCGCCCTCGTAAAACACCTTGCTCTATTGACCAACGAGTACCCTGACGGCTCTGCCAGCTCGTTTTGTTGACTGGTCCACTTTTTGAAAATGTTTCCTGCAACACACTCTTCTCTGGAATCACCATAACTGGTTGCAGTGTGCCCCAATCTGCTGCCAAACAGGCCGGCATCAGAGAAATCAAATTCAGGATTACAAGCACCATTCTGATTGAGGCTATTCTCATCACTATTCTTCCTCTTTGGTGAAAATTTCTTTTACTCGAGATGTTCAGACATCCATCTCTCGCAGACAACAATACAGGAATCGCTCTGTATTGCAGACAGTTTCCTTTACCGCCTCACTTTACCAAATGACTTCATGTCATTGAGTACTCAGCCCAAGGCTCTGCGAACGTGCAGAGAATTCTGGTGCATAACGGCTGCGAATAGTTGCAAAACCACTTGATGACTGCCCTCGGTGTGCGACACGTANTGAATACTCAAGNACGTGAGTCCCTTGCGGTAATCGTTCAAAGAAGAACTGTGTGCTTGCGTCTCTCGTTACCTGATACCAACCAACGCCGTCTGCCCAACGCCAGCCTGAAAGAACATCAATTGGTTCGGTTACACTCGGCCGGTGATCTGTGAGCTCAAGAAACTCGTAAGTTCGATCACTTGTGATTTTTAATCGCACAACAAGTTCTTCTCCAACACTCACTTTGTCTATTGCCACCACTGGCTCAAGCACCGGACCTGATTTTGTCATTGTTTTAATAAAAAGTTCTTTTGTCACTGCAAGTTCATCTCGGCCCGATGCTTCAACATTCTCAATTTGATCGAGATACTGCCAATGAACACCGCCAAACGCCAATCCACCACCATTGGCTTTCTGAAAGCTTATTTCTGCCATCGAAGGCATCACTTCTTTGCGGACAAATCTATTTTCAAAAAACCCGGTAACTGCCTCTACCTTGCTTGCTCCATTTTCACCTGGCTTTAACAACTCCCCACCAACAGTGACCTCAACTAATGATAAATCACCAAGAAGATCACTCCCTCGTCCCAAAAGTGCACCAACAGCATTTGCAGTAGCCGGACTTCCTCGCCAATGGCTCGTTCTCTTCTGTTGAATAAGCCAGGCCTTCATTGCTTCAACTGATTCAGCATCACCAACAATTTCATCAAACGCTTCAATCATGAGTGACTGCGTTTCAATAGGTGCTTGTGCCCAACTCCACCACATCGGATGTCGGTTGCGCCACCACATGCCTTGCCAATTGGCTTCGCCACGATCAGCGGCCTGCTCACCGCGCGGACCACCGACCGCTCGTTGCTTAAGGCTTTCGATTATCGACTCTGCTGTTTCACGCTCTCCACTACGAAAAAGTGCAATGGCCAACTGCCCCTGACTACGATTATTTGAGAGCTTCATCCAACTCTTCTGTCCTACCCGGATACACCATGCATGGGCTTCAGCCGCCTCCCCAGCAGGTGACGCATCGGCGAGGAAAAAACTTCTCGCATAGAGAGCGAACACACCTAGCTTGGTGAGCACTGGCTCTGAAGCCGGCGTGGCATTCCCGGCTTGACGAGCACGCTCCTGACGTTGTTCGGCTATCCGCTTTTCTTCAATGAGACGAGCATCAATCCATGGTAGTGCAGCCTTTGCCGAAGCAATATCAACATCTACTCCATTCGCCCGAAGTCGACCAAAGCCTGAAACAATCGATAGCGTAATTGTGTCGCTGGAACGACCTCCTGGAAACCACGGCCACCCTCCATCAGGATTCCGCAGGCTATTGAGGCGTTCGATTGCTAAAGAAATCTCAGACCGGACACGGTTGCTATCAAAAAGATTTGCAACCCGAGCCCGGGCCTCAGTTTCACTGGTGGCATCACGCACCCATGGCGTTTCTGCAAGAAGAGTCTTCACAAGAACTTCATTTTTCTCGAGTGGACTATCCAACGCTTTTGAACGACGCCACTGCTCAAAAATCTTTTCAATTCGTGGGTCACCTGTAACAAGATGCCTGGCATACGCATTCGCATACAATCGATAGAAAAGTGCATCAATGCTTTCATCACTTCGTTCCATCAAGTAAGGAAGAGCCATCACTGCATACCATGCTGGGTTTGATACTGCCTGAATCGTCAGCGACTCATTCTGAATTGCAGACGGACCCTTTTGCTTGCTACCCAACAATTTTTCTAAGACGACTGTACGTTTTTCACCACCACGCACCGTAACTGGAATCGTCTCGGTAACGAGCACTTTTCGAGGCAGCACGGGCAGTGTCGCTTCCTCTCCATCGGAAAGACGACGAGCTGATCCAGCAGTGGTTCCTATCGCACGATACCGAAGTGCATCTGTTCCGTCCGCGATATGTACCGTAAAAAAAACTGCCTCGGATGCCCCTGCTGACAAATCAAAAGATTGTTCATTCTGATCTTGGATCATTGCATCAAGGCTATCATTCGTGCGGGCATCAAATAGAGAAAACTGCACTGTTCCCGAGAGACGTCCACTCGATTTATTACTTACTTTCACTGGAACCTGAATACGATCACCTTCACGTAAAAACCGAGGTGGCATTGGCTCCACCATCAAGTCCTTTGATGTCACACAGGTATCAAAGAGTGTTCCACTGCGAATCTGTTTGTCGTGTGCAAGTGCTTTGAATTGCCAGGTTGTCAGCGTGTCGGGCAGAACAAACTCAAGCGTGACACTCCCAGCCTCATTCGAAGTAAGTGTTGGCATGAAAAAGGCAGTTTCCGCCATATTACTGCGCGGTGGAGGTACAACTGCACTATTTCCACTCTGAGCGTTTTCGTCTCCACTGCTTTCTCTTCTTTTTGTGGCAACGGAATT
>NZNR01000036.1 GCA_002694955.1 Planctomycetaceae bacterium | reverse complement strand
TCAATGGCAACGGTTCCACCATGAGGAATTGCTTCAATTGCATTTGAGAGAATGCCGCGCAGCGAGTCTTCAATCTGACCGCGATCTACAAAAACACAATCTTTATCAGAGGAAACATTAAGCGTAAGCCGCACACCATGTTTTTCTGCCCTCGGCTCCATTGAAGCCAATACGCTTCGAAGTAACTCCACAAGATTGACCTCCACACGATTCGGTTTTGGCGGCCGTGCAAAAACCATCAGCCCTCCAATCATATCTCGTGCCCGAAACGCCTGGTCTACGATTGTTGCCAAGCGTCGCTGGCGTTCCGGATCGTGTTCGCCATAAAGAAGTGCCTGCGCACGTGCAGCAATATTTGCCAGTGGATTATTGATCTCATGACCTGCTCCATAGGCAAGTTCTCTCATGGCTTCAAGCCGTGCAGAAGAAACACTTTCGGAAAAATCTGCAAAAAGCCCCCCGAGAGACTTCCCCGCCGCCAGCAACTCATTAAGCATGGCAACCTGCGAATCTCCTTCACCAAGCGGGGCAATACTCAACACCTCATATTGAGACATTGCTTTTCTACGGTTTTCACGAGACTGTGATTCTCGAAGTAGTTGGTCAAGTCAACGAACAGCTATAGACCGTATGACCGCTGTTCGTTCATTGTTCACATCACTGCTTGATGGGAGCACACCCGTTATCGAGTGCAATTCACGAGTGGACACTGATTCCGCCTGTTTCAGAACAGACATATCTCGTGAACCTGTAAACGTTACAAGACTCTGTTCTAGACGCTCAAGCCATTGAACTGCCGCCTGGCCCGCTGAGAAATTGTTCTCACCAGTGTCCTCACTAACACCATTTTCATTTTTTGATGATTGTGCTTCTGACACAAGCCAGATAGCAACTGTTGGATCACTCGCTGCCAGTCGCCAGCATCTGTCTCGCCACGACCCGCTCGTTCTACGGTTCTGCTGGGGTAGTGATTGCTCCTCAGCAATTGTTTGCAACGAAAACGACACCGCCCGCGTCAAGCCTAATAGAGCTTGACGCGGGGCTGGAAGTGCCAGATGTGGTTTTGAATTTCGGCTAACTAGTAACCACCCAACGACGGCCATCATCTCATGAGGCTGCCGGGACAGTTTCAATATCGAGCAGCGTACAAATTCTGTCGACTAAAACATCGGCTTCAAATGGCTTTTGAAGAAACTCGTTGGCGCCACAAGCCTTGAGATCTTCGATCTTGTCGGGTTCACACATCCCGGAAATGCAGATGATTCTGACTTCATCCATGGTTGAGTCGCTACGAACTCTCTGACAAACTTCTTTCCCGTTAATATCCGGAAGCATGACATCCAGCACAATAAGATCGGGGCGATAGTCTTTCACCATCATGCCCGCATCGAAACCATTGTTGACGCTGCGAGTCTCGAACCGTCCATCGCGCTCCAATACATCTGTGATTAGTTCAACGAGATCTTGGTCATCATCAACAACAAGTATTTTTCTACGACCACTTTCCAGTGCATCTGTTGGGATACCATTATCTCTCATAAACAGGAACAGTTGATCTCGTGGAATACGTCGAAAACGACTACCCGGAACACGAAATCCTTTTAATTGCCCTGAGTCGAAACAACGAATAATCGTCTGCTGGCTCACCTTACAGATTTTGGCCGCTTCACCAGTCGTGTACACAGTCTTCTGCATCTGCTTACCACCCTCTCTCTAGCCGTCTTTCAGCTAGTCAAAGCGGAAACCCTTACCATGACTACACACCATGATGATGTTTCCTAAGGCCTCCTGATTGCCATCGATCGGCACCTCGCTCGATCCACCGATCAGTACATACCATCCGATCGGCCCTAGACTTCCCCGCATTCCATCTCGGGAAAAATCGCCTAGGCTCTACCCGGCAAGAACAACTGGGAAACAAACGACCTTTGCGGGCCGCCCGCAGGGCTTGCCCTGCCTGCCATTCTTGCCAGATGCCGGACTCTACTGGCATCTTACGCAGTGAGTCAACACCAACAAAACACCTCAAACCCCGCTGTTTTTACATTTACGGTAATTACTCAACATTTTTACTGGGCAAGTAAATTCACAAAATGAACGCGTCGGAGTTTCGGTAACCTCTGTCACATCGCAAAAATCTATTACTACTGATCCACACAGCCAACTGGTATTCAGGCAATGGAAAATTACTTGACGGACGGTACCACTACTTCGAATAGCTCAATAACCGGCTGCTCAAAGACGCTTATTGTGGCAAAGCGACCATATGTCCGCGGCACGGACTGTTCCTTCGGATGAAGACAGAGTTTTCCGAAATCAGGGCCGGGCAGCACTTCAAAGACACCTACGCAGCGTACTTCACGATGGAGATCAGCCTCAATGAGAATACGGCCCAAAGGCGTGCTGCCATCTTGAATGAGGGCCACCACGTCTGGAGGAAGGTGATCCAAGTTAATTCTGACAACGCCGTACTGAACGACACGATTTTCATTTGTTTTCTGATGTTCATCATGCCGCAAGGTAACGCCAAAAGCCTTGTCATTAAACACCGGACTTTTGAGAAGAATTTCTCTCGTATAACTGGTCTTCCCATACATGAGATCCGGGCCCTCATTCACTACCTCGAGAGAGACTGAATGACCATGAAAAGATTCCATCGCCACGGTCATGTGAGAGTGGTGAACCAATAAAGAGGAGAAGGGTGCCGGAATATTCTTTGGATCAATCGGCCTGATCGCTCCCAATGTTTTTACCGGGCGAAAGTTCTCGATCAGTGCATACACACTGTCGTTGACTTTGTCATTCGTGAAAGTACTCTCGTCGGCCATGGTGATAGTATGCCGACAACTGTCGAAACATACACCCACTGCAATAAATGGACGGGCTATGCGTCACTTTCAGCGACCAACAGATCGTCAATTGCCTGCTGAGGCACTGCAAGGTCGAGAAGAAATTCCAAGACCTCCCGTAAACTCGAGTAATCACAATCCCTAATCGCATCAGCAGCCAGTTGTCTTTCATTCGCTACGATCTCGGCAGCTTTAGAGAAGACCCCAGCACTTCGATAAAGCTTTTTCGCAGTTTGAATAGCGGCTGCTGTTTCTTCACTTGTGTCACTCTGCTGTGTCGAACATGCAGCTTTGATTCTTAGAAGTTCTTCACGCCCGCGATCATCGAGATTTTCAAGTGCCAGTGCCCACATCACAGTTGGCCTGCCACCAAGGACGTCGCCTGCAACTCGTCTATCGTTCTCAAGGTCACCCTGCCAATCCTTAAGGTCATTGAGCACCTGGAAACCAGTGCCGACATGCAATGAGTACCGGCTGACTTGTAATAGGTCATGCGGTTGTAATCCAGCTAAACGAATGCCCATCGCAACTGCCGCTTCAAATGCCGGTGATGTTTTAAGCCCATAAATCTCAAGCGATTCTGCAGAAGTGACCTCATTATCGGCTTCCCGCCACCACAATTCGGCACCTTGTCCACGTGCGAGTCTCACATGTGCATCCGCGAGTATTTTCAGTAAGTCACTACGAAGACTTGCCGGACCTTCGAGTCCAGCAATGAGACGGTATCCCGCGCCGACAAGGTAGTCACCTATATTTATCGCCGCTGGGATACCGTGTTCAACGTGAACAGTCGGTCGACCATACCGAACAACGTCACCGTCCTCTATGTCGTCATGAACAAGTGACGCCTTGTGAAATATCTCGATCGAAACTGCGGCTGCTCGGGCCGTCTCCCTACCCACAGGTTTCGAGCCTGATACGTTCTTCTGCTTGCTCAGATCTGCACAAAGTGAGTCGTAGGCAGCAAGGGTAACAAAAGGCCTGAGAAACTTTCCGCCACGTCCCAAAAATTCACCGGCGAGGTTTCCCGTAACAGAAAGTGAGCTTATTGGTTCAAACGACTTCGTCTGGCCGACACTGAATGACGAGCCAAAACCCTCCCCCAAGTGAAAACGGTCTGCAAGTTTAGCGATCGATGTTTCAGAAAATAATTCGGATGCTTCCCTGAGAAGTGGCAGATAGTCACCGACAGGTCCAGGTGAGCCACCAGCAACCCCAAGCAGACTCAGGACCCACTCGACATCGATACCCGCATTAAGGAGAGCTACGTCGCACGAGCACCCTTTCACTTCACTTTCATCAAGATGTTGGTAGGGCACTGCTGCAACCGGAAACGAAAATGCGGGGAGCATACCATATGCTTTTTCAAGGTCTTTTAACCTCGCGACGCCAAGAATACCCTGATATTGACCAGACATCAGGCTGCCAATCGCCGTGGCAGCACTTCTCGTAGAATCAACAACCCATCCGTTATCATGAGCTGCGGACCAAATCGTACCCAGGCCACAACTTGGCCCGCATACGGAGGGACAATTTTTCTCCTTCACGGGTTCCCGTGCGAGAGGGCAATCTGGCAGCAACAAAAGTCTCTGCCCTGCAGCAGCTGAGGCAATTCGGTACCGCCAAACCTCGGACAAAATTGTGACCATCGTCCACCCGACAAACGACGGATCCGCCTTGACCCTACTGACAAGTTCCTGAGCTTTTAACCTCAGCCCGTTATGCTGTTTTATTTCCGCAGGAAGGCCTTCGCACGACCACGAAGCGACTATATCAGCAGACAACGCTCTGAGACGTTCACGCTCTGCTTTCGTTGGCGGTATACGCTCAAGTTCCAGACTCGTGCCTCCGACAGTGGATAAAAAAGATACTTTCGACGATACATTTCTGTTGAGAGCGGCCCGCATAGAAAACTCCTGACTTACGTTTTCTTTGGTAACCGCAAATACTGCAGAAAGGTAACGTCAAAAGCACTCAAGAACCGGTTCTTGGGAAAATATAAGGGTTTTTACCAAATTAGGCGAGTTGTGTCGCGTCTACATAGCTCGATCCACTGTCCCAAATGAATTCGAGCCGACACNTACCACAGAATGTACGAATTAATCAAAAAACCGGCTGAGCAATGAATCAACCTGAAGCAACCCAGTCCGCGTCAGTTGCGGACACATCGTTGTTTTAATGGGCTCCAAAAACCCCTGTTTCGCTAACTCTGTCCACGCCTCTGACCACTCGACTACTGGATCCACACCGAACTTGTCGGAGAGTCGCGCAGTATCAACGGAACCCTTCTTNAGACCAAGCACGAGCTCGCGAATGAGCAAATCTCGTGGCTTTGCTACCAAACCCCGGCCAATTGGGAGCTGATGATCATCAATTGCTGACAGATAGTCATCCCAATGAGTTTTATTTTGATAATGAATTCCTGAAAGATGGCCGAAACTAGCCACGCCAAGAGCAACAAGATCACTGCCTTCCCACAACATATCTCGGTACGCGAACTCAACCTCTTTGGGATCACGAACCAATGTATACGCACTCGATATTGAATAGCCCGCCTCCGTAAAACGATCAAAAGCCCAATCAACCCAACTTCTTTTTGTAGGCCAGTCAGCAACCGGTGTAGCCTCACCAATATCTTTACTGGTTTTGACAAAGACTGTGTTGTAGGGCAGTTCCATCTGATAAATCGTCAAACTGTCAGGAGCAAGACGGAGCGCTGTTTCGACCGTCTGCTGCCAGGACTCAGTCGTTTCCCCGACCATTCCTGCAATGAGGTCAATATTTGTACTTGGAAAACCAGCATTCTGTATCCAGTCCCATGCACGAAAGATTTCGTTGGAGAGATGCGCTCGTCCATTTCCTTCAAGGATCTGATCATCAAAGTTTTCAACACCGAGAGACAATCGAGTAACGCCCAATCGCTTAAGGGCAGTAATCTTCGGCTCTGACAAAGTACCCGGCTCACACTCAAAAGTAACTTCTTCCGCGTTGTCCCACCCAAAACTTGCATGCAAGCCATCAACGAGACGNNCAAGCTGCTTGACGCTTAAAAACGANGGTGTTCCACCACCAAAATATACATATTTTAACGCACGCCCTCGCACTGCCGTCTGGGCGGCAACCATTCTCGCCTCTTCAATGACTGCGTTGGAATAACGCTCAACATCAGAGGCAGCGACATCGGTATAAACACGNAAGTAACAGAACTTNCAGCGCTTTCGACAGAACGGAATGTGGAGATAAAGTCCAAGTGCGGCATCGGTGGCCGGCGCTCGAAATGCNTTTACTACCTCAGGCACTGCATCCGCATTCCAACGATCAAACGGCGGATAATTGGCGACGAAATAGCTGCCCGGTTCAGTTGTTTCAGCCATCACTGCTTNTCTATGTGCTGCTACGCAAGACAATGTCGAACCAACAACGTTCTACATTCCTCGCGNTGCTAAAAGGTCATCGAAGTCCCTCAAGTGATATTTTACCCCGGTTTTCTCAAGAAGCCCGCATAAACTTCTTAGGGCAATCCCCATTCCGTCCGGACCACTCGTTCCGCCAAATTGACCTCCACCACGGACGTGTGGCTCGAGGTCAAGAAAGACGCCTGGGATACCCCTCCGTTTTAGACGCCGTGTGAGCGAAGGAAGCATTTTTTTNAGATCTTTNAGAATTTTTACATGGCCGCCTGCACCACGGTCGGCGGGTACGAAATGGGNGAGCATATCCTCATTCACATGCTGACCGCGCATTGATGCCTTTACGTTTCGATAGTCCTTAATATGCACCCAACCAAGCCCAGGCTTCATTGCTTCCCATTGGCTGAAAACCTCTCGTGTTGAGAATCCCTGAACAAGAAGATTAGCCGCATCAAAAACNAGTACCAGAGNTGGGTGGTTCACCCGGCGATGAATTTCCGCGAGCAACATACCATTTTGACCAACTAAATTAGCCTCNACTTCAAGACCGAATGTCAAATCTGACCGGTGGCAGCACTCTGCAATCTGACCTANCTGGTCAACTGCCTGTTCTAGGAAATCTTCCGGCGATTCTCCCTTAGGGGGGTAGAACGAAAAGCCACGAATGAGCTTCGTTTCAAAAGCATGAGCTCTTTCACACGCCTTTGCCACATCTTTCTGAAGATATTTTTTAAAGGGAACAAACTTGTTTTTCGTTCCATCAGGCTGATCTACTAATTTCACTTTCCCAATTGGTGATGCGATTGATGCAACATTTAGACCGTATCGGTCTTCNAATCGCCTNACTTTTTGAATCTCACTTTTTGTNAGATNCATTACGTTTTTAATGCCTTTACCAACGTCAATGAATCGTAGACTGTAATACTCAAGACCCAATGCTGCCATGGCCGTGAATTGCTCTACGGCCATCAGGTCAAACGCGGATTCATCAGCGAGTGCAGAGAGAAGAACATGGCTGGAAGATCGAGGCATTTCAGTGAAGTATCCTGAAGGAAAGCGGATTGATGCGTGAAAAGTGAACACACACCCTCACGAGACGAGAGGTTTATTTTGCCGCTGAAAGGTGGTGACCATCCGGTTGGGAAATGGTAATACACGATGAGATTCCTCCGCGCGGAGTGAATTGAGCGACAAGAGTGAACTGTTTTGGCTCCAGTACTGTAACCAAATCTTCAACGATCTGATTGCTCACATTCTCGTAGAATATTCNCGCATTCCGATACGCCTGAAGGTACAATTTCAGGCTCTTGAGTTCAACGCAGCGAGTATTTGCAATATAGCGAAAGGTGAGTGTACCAAAGTCAGGCTGGCCAGTTTTTGGACAGACCGAAGTAAATTCCGGACAAACAATTTCGATGAGATAGTCGCGGTTTGGAAACTGATTTTCAAACGTCTCGAGAATATCTCGAGAGGGTTTGGGTGCGAGGTTTGAATTAAGTGTGTTCATAATAAGAATTGTGCCATGAATAAAGCGTCTCGAAAAGGTGAAGCTATAGTTCTCCTCTCAGGTGGGCTGGATTCAGCGACAGCTGCAGCGTGGGCGCTCGCAGAAGGGTATTCCGTTACTGCTATTTCATTTGACTACGGGCAGCGGCACCGAATCGAATTACGGGCGGCCAAGGATGTCGCAGACGATCTCGGAATTACAGACCACGTCTCAATAGCGATTGATTTA
>NZNR01000035.1 GCA_002694955.1 Planctomycetaceae bacterium | reverse complement strand
TGGCAAGTTCCGCTGATTCTTCATTATTTCTCGTAATGACAATGGCACCGAAACGATCAAGACTATCCCGGGTCAAGTCAGCCCGTTCAAGAGTTTCCAACCTTCTTGACAATGCTGCCTCGACTGCATCCGCGAGCGTCTGACTTGCAGTAAGCAGGATAGCCGATCCGGGTGAATGCTCTGCCTGAGCCAGCATGTCAGCAGAGATTGTTTCAGCGTTTCCAGCCTCATCAGCAACAACAACGATCTCACTGGGGCCTGCAATTGAATCAATTGCAACATCTCCGTAGACGAATTCTTTAGCCAGAGCAACAAACAGGTTTCCTGGACCTACGATGATGTCAACTTGTTGAAGACTTTCGACTCCATAGGCCATCGCAGCGACCGCCTGAGCACCACCTATCCGGAGAACAGTAGACACACCCAATTCGTAGCACGTAGCAAGCACATGATCATTTTCCGAGCCAAATTTTGTAGGTGGAGCAACAACAACAATTTCAGGAACACCAGCTACTTGAGCCGGTACCACCGTCATGAGAAGTGTTGATGGATAGGCTGCTGCACCACCAGGCACACACACACCGACACGATCAAGTGGAAGGTAACGCTGCCGCAGACTGCCTCCACCATCTAATGGAAGACATACATCAGATGGTAGAATTTTTTTCTGAAAATCCTCAACACGCTGGCGGACTCTTCTTACTGTTGCAAGAAATTCCGGGGCAACACTCTGATGAGCTTTTTCGAGCGCTTGGAGCGGAACGCGGAAAGTCTCTGCTGTAACATCCGCATGATCAATACGTTTGGTGTAATCGAGTACTGCTGAAAGCCCTTCTCTCTTTACATCTTCACAAATTTTTTCAACGACTTGTCTTGGTGAAAGCGGCTCTCCAAAGACGTCTATTGTTCGCTGCCTTCCGGCTGGCGAAACAAGGTCTCCCTGTGAAACTAGTGTCTTGCGGAGAGACTCCAGTTCATCTCGACCTCCAGAGGCATGAAGATCTATGCGACGAATATCGCCTGAAGACTTTGTTTTATTTTCAAGTGACACGTGGTATCTGCTCCGTCGAACCTACTAAAACAATCAAGCCAAAATACATTGGGAACATACTTTGCCTACCACGAGGATACCCTCTGTCCTCGTCACGGCGACCCAGAACGTGTTCCCAAGCTGAAAAATACAGAGTGATTGAATTTGGACGAAAATTGGCTAATCCGTTATTTTAAGCGTCTGAGGCAGATTTCCCCCNGTAATTTTTCAAGACCCGTGAAACTATCTGGAAGTGTGCATGATGCGGAAGGCGGTTAAAGTTGGCCAGAGACTCGGCCTCTCAAAAGAGGCCGCACGTACCCTCGCCGCATTACACAGCCCTGAACTCATTCAGGATTTTGTGAATGACATACCATGGAACACTGAGCCTGANGGAGATACCGCTCGGTCTGTTTCAGAGGTACTGAGGCTTCGGCAGGCTCATTGNGTTGAAGGCGCATTTGTGGCCGCATGTGCTCTNTGGATGGCAGGAAGCCAACCTCTTCTCATGGATATGGGAGCGTCTGAGGATGATGTGGATCATGTTGTCGCACTGTTCCGTCGAGGGTCGTTTTGGGGGGCAATTTCGAAAAGCAATAGCCCCTTCTTACGATACCGAGATCCAATCTATCGAACTCTGAGAGAACTCTCTATTTCATTTTTTCCACAATATGTATTAAAACGCTCAAAAACCTTACGTACATACTCGGTATCAATCAACCTGCAGAAATACGACCCAGCACTATGGGTAACACATAAAGGTTACTGTCTCGAAATGATTGAGATACTGACGTCCGCCAGACATTTCAATCTTCTACCTTCCGATTTTGAAGGCGATCAACTTCGACNGATTGATACAATCGAGGCGCGGTCAAATAATCTGACCGAACACGTTGAGCCTAAAAAAATCATTCGTCTCGATGGTCATCTACCGCCGCCATCTCCGCTTGACCAAGCAGTTTCCGCAGAGCGGTGATTGCTATCTCACCGAACTGGCGAGGTGGAACCTGCCATAACTGCGGGTTTTGAAGTTCAATAGAAATTGGGCCATCATACTTCATTGCCTCAAGATGTGCTATCAACTGCNGTGGTGGCGAATTCCCTTCACCTGGCAGAATTCTATCTGCATCAGTTGCCATTTCTCTGGGAACATCTGCGATATCAGATAACTGAACGAGAGCAATTGTTTCTGGCGTCAGAAGATGCAAATCAATAACTTTGCTGGGCCCCACGGAAAAGTGGAACCAATCAAGGCAAATCCCCAAGGACGGCAACCCTACGTCTTCGATAAGTGCAACTGCAGACTGTAAGTTATTAGGAAAACTTGCTCGTGCATCGAATTCGAGGGCCAGCCTCACTCCAGCATCAGCTGCACGCTTTGCGGATTCGACAAGGCTTGCCGACAGCCGCCCTAAATCCTCGGGGCCGAGTGGCCCATACACATCTCCAGCAAGAACCAATGTGGGTATAGACGCTGCCGAGCAGAGCGCAAGACGTTTCTCAAAATGCGCCCAGTGCTCGCGACGCGCATCGCCCTGGCTCGTTAACAACCCGCCCTGAAACGTAGCCGCAACGGGATCGCAACCATGATGAAGAAGGAGTTCGCTGAGTGCTTGAGCCGGCTTTCCGTCGAGATATTGTTCAGCGTGCCCCAGCCAGACCTCAATCAAACGGCACTGCCCTGCCGAATAGTCCTCCAGAATTGTCTCCAGCGACGCATTCAATGAACAAACAGTGGAAATTGCTGGCTTCATAGGAGGCGTTCCGTCAAGAGTTCGGTACATTCCTCAATCGGAACACGCTCTTGGTGAAGTGAGTCCCTATCACGGAGCGTAACTGTTTGGTCCTTCATTGTTTGCCCATCAATGGTGATACACCACGGTGTACCCGCCTCGTCTTGCCGAGCATAGCGACGCCCGACTGATCCTTTGGCGTCGTACATACACGGCATCCGTTTCTTGATTCTTTTATACAAATCCGCTGCTACTTCTGGCATACCATCTTTCTTGACTAGAGGAAGAATTGCTGCTTTCAGCGGGGCCAGCCGNGGATGCAACTTGAGCACTATTCGCTCCCGTGGTTTCCCTTTTTCGTCAGGCACGTTGTCTTCATGATAGGCATCACAGAGAAAAGCAAGGACTGCTCGATCTGCACCTGCAGATGGCTCAATAACGTGAGGCACAAAACGTTCCCGACTTACATCGTCAAAGTAGGAGAGATCACGACCACTTCCCCGATGTTTTGGTTTTTTGTTTGAATCAGTTTCCAAGACAAGTTCTCCATCTTCGCGAACAAGTTTGCCCTCCATATGACTACGAAGATCAAAGTCACCACGATGAGCAATGCCCTCCAGCTCTCCATATTCACCATCAGCAAGAAATGGGAAGGCATATTCGATATCAGCCGTTCCGCACGAATAGTGCGCCAACTCAGCTTGATGATGTTCTCGCAACTGCAGGCGTCCTTCTGTCAACCCAAGGTTTAGGTACCACTGCCATCGGCGATCACGCCAAAACTGATACCACTTCCGAGAATCAGTAGGATGACAGAAAAACTCAATTTCCATCTGTTCAAATTCGCGCGAACGAAATGTGAAATTTCTAGGAGTTATCTCATTACGAAAACTTTTACCGATTTGACCAATTCCAAACGGCACACGAACNCGTGAGGTGTCGAGCACATTCTTGAAATTAAGAAATATACCTTGGGCAGTTTCTGGTCGTAGAAAAGCTCGGTCATCAGCATCACCAGCCAATGCTCCAATTCGAGTTTCGAACATGAGATTGAATTCCCGAGGCTCGGTGAGGGTCCCCTGCTCGCTTGCATCAGGAGCCACTGCTTCACAAAGAGGGATCGAGTCATCTGAAGATGTTTCGGCGAGGCCCACCATCTCTCCTGACCATTCAATATCTCCTACTTGCTTTGCCCGTAACTTAAAAAACTTTTGGGCTTTACCAACAAGGTCAGCCTCAGCATCATCACCGGAGACATCTGTTGTGATGAAAGCTTTCGTATCACGATACGTGGCCCACCTCCCCTGAAGATGATCGTAGCGAAAGCGTCGCCTCGTCTCACGACAGTCAACCATCCAGTCATGAAACAGATCAAAGTGTCCCGAACACTTCCAAACCTGAGGATGCATGATGATGGTAGAATCGAGACCTGTCATCTCATACGAAGACGGGGCTCCTTCAAGAACCATTAACTCGTCGTGACCGGCAACCATGTCTTGCCACCAACACTCTTTCAGATTCCGTTTGAGAGCAACGCCTAGCGGCCCGTAATCCCAAAATCCATTCAAACCACCATATATCTCACTTGATTGGAATATGAAGCCACGTCGCTTCGCAAGTGAAACAATTTTATCCATCCGTGATTGGTCAATAGGCTTTGACATAAATGTGCTGGTAACTTCCTCGTAAAAAAGAGAAAAAAAGAAAAACTATTTCCACCGAAGTGTACTGACCAAACCAAAGGCGGGTCTACTGAGAACTCCAAGGTCCCATCGCCTCTCTTTTCCTGATGCTCTACACAGCATCAAACGACATAAGTTGTCCAGACTTAGGGCACAGACGAGGCACAAGACTGCATCTATCCAGTGCTGCTGCCAGGACAAGATCCGACTCCATCCCCAAAGTTATTAGATTTTTTCCGCCCTGAGACTGACGAAAACTTTCCACAAGTTGACCCTGAGGTTCACTTGATTTATTCACTGCCCGCGAAAATCCTGCTAACGCTTTCTCGCTAACTGAATCAAGCACATGGTTCCTACTTGATTCGGAAACACCCGCATGAACAATTGATCCCGCACCAAGAAAATCTTCCTCCGTTTCCTGACCATTTGTTCCAGCACATACGAGATGAATCACATGAATATCAAGGGCTGATGCCAGAAGAACAGCTTCTTTTGCAACAGCATTTCGATTTAAGAAACTTCCCACAAGAACCACCTTGGCTGCCAAAGACCGCTCAATCGCAAGCGTTCCATTCGTTGTCGTCATGACAATACCCCGGCCTTCCACAGCGGCGCGGCAATATTCCGCTGGTGAATTCCCAAGATCAAACCCAGCAATGCGAACACCCCTGCGCTCTCCCCCAAGGAGACATGTTTCACCAGAAATACTCCTCAGGCGACGAGCCTCTGCGACTTTGACGACCGGCTTCACGAAGGCTGCCCCGGCTTCGAGAGCGGTCACTATCGTTGTGGATGCCCTAAGAACATCGACAATAATTGCAATACCTCCCGCTACTGACTCCCGGGGCATATCATCTGGAAGGCAATGGGTATACCACCGAAGCGGATCACATGAGCTATTCATCTTATTGTTCATACCGTTCAATTATGCCAACTTTGCGACAAGCCAACTGAACACAACTTCCATACCTTACCAGTGGAGATAATGCCATTACGACCGAAGCAGTCAAAAATGTTGACAAAAGTGGTGGAAAAGTCCAGGGAATGTTTGCTGAGATTGCCCCACGATATGACTTTGTTAACCGGATGCTATCTGGTGGGATTGATACGTTGTGGAGAAGGTTTACCGTCAAACATGCTCCCCCCCCATCAACAGGTTCGGTTCTCGACGTGTGCACTGGGACCGGCGATCTGGCACTGACGTA
Organism: Planctomycetaceae bacterium; assembly: GCA_002694955.1. The sequence continues at coordinate 10,743 of NZNR01000035.1, read as the reverse complement.
TGCGGCAAAGGTGAATTCACAAGTCCGTGTCGTAGGCAGTGATTTTTGCAGGCCGATGCTAGACCGGGGAATTGAAAAGTCTGCGACATGAAACCTTCCTGTTGAACGGATCGAAGCCGATGCTATGGACCTGCCATTTCCTAGCGCATCATTTGATCTTGTGACGGTTGCTTTTGGACTACGTAACATTGCCGAAACAAATCGAGGCCTCGCTGAGATGGCCCGTGTATGCAAGCCGGGTGGACGTCTAGCGATTCTTGAATTTTCATTACCGAATAATTCATTTATTCGAAAAAGCTACTTATGGTATTTCAGAAACGTCCTACCGAAAATTGGAAACACCATTGCCCACAACCATTCAGATGCTTACACCTATCTGAATCAGAGCGTTGAAGAGTTCCCGTCTGGGGAAACTCTTGCTACTCTCATTAAAGAAGCGGGCTTTGCCCATGTTGATCAGTTCCCTCTCACCCTCGGAATAGCTACGCTTTCGATTGCAACGAAAACAGAACTTTCTGAACAGAAAGAGATCACTGACCAATGAGTACGTCTTCTCCCCTGCCTGTCGTACTAGGCGTTACTGGTGCATCAGGAGCAATCTATTCGCGTCGACTTCTTCACGTACTTTTGAGTGCGAACTGCAACGTTCACCTCTCAGTAAGCCCGTCGGGCAAAGCAGTATTTGAACAGGAACTTGGCGAATCAATCGATCTTGATAACTTCTCTGCTGAACAATTTATTGGAACAGCTACCCCCCTGCCGGGTCGCCTCACATATCATCACTACAAAAACCTGATGGCACCCATCGCAAGTGGATCATTCCTGACAAGTGCAATGGTTATTTGTCCTTGCAGTGGAAGTACACTTTCGGCAGTCACGCATGCGATGGGTGACAATCTCATTCACCGAGCTGCTGAAGTCCATTTGAAGGAGCGAAGAAAGCTTGTCGTCGTTCCTCGGGAGAGCCCTCTTTCACTTCCTCAACTAAGAAACATGCAAGCCCTACATGAAGCGGGTGCCATTGTCCTGCCAGCTTCACCTGGCTTTTATCACAACGCAAAAACTATTGATGATCTTGTCAATTTTGTAGTCGCTCGTATTTGCGACCAACTCAACATTGCCAACGAACTAGTTTGCCGCTGGGGGCATTGAAATCTATTGTGGCGACACTTCGTACTTACCTGGAACTCGTTCGATTCTCACATACCATTTTTGCGATGCCATTCGCAATTATGTCAGGATTAATAGCTGCTCGTATTGACGTAGCCGATAACCCACAACTCTCGTCANTCCATTGGCTAAAGATTGCTGTTGGTATTGTTGCCTGCATGGCTTCAGCCCGCACAGCTGCCATGGCATTCAATAGACTNNTAGACCGAGACATAGACGCTCGCAATCCTCGTACTGCTGGTCGCCATTTGCCCANAGGTCTTCTATCCGTGAATGACGTGCAAAAGCTTGTCTATTCATCATCAATTTTATTCGTAGCATCAACCTTTCTGTTCCTCCCAAACTGGTTGCCCGCAGCCCTCTCAGTACCGGTGTTAGCATGGCTCTTGGGATACAGCTATGCAAAGCGTTTCACTCCATTTGCGCACGTGTGGCTCGGCATAGCACTTGGCCTGACTCCACTCGCTGCGTGGATAGCAGTACGCGGCCCTGTTGTCCTTGCAAATCCGTCAGAGTTGGTCCCTGCATTTGTTCTGGCATTCGCCGTTACTGCCTGGGTTGCCGGATTTGACACGATTTATGCGTGTCAGGATGCTGCGTTCGACAGCAACGAAANACTNCAGAGCNTCCCGTCTCGATTTGGGATTAAAGGGGCTCTTTACATCTCCGGCTTTTTTCACTTCGCAGCGGTTTTGGCTCTCTTGGCACTGCCGCGAACATCTCCATTTATCGGCAGTTGCACTACATGGACCGTANACGGGATTTCCGTACTGCTTGTGATTGAACACCTTTTAGTCAGTTCACGGGACCTTTCACGCGTGAATCAGGCCTTTTTTACGGTAAATGCCNTCATCGGCCTNGTTCTCCTNGCCGGAATCAGNGNTGATCTCTGGCTGGCATAAATTATCAGTTGTTTTTCTGTCTCATTTACGGTTTTATTCGTAGGCGGTAATAGAAATTTTTACGTAGGAACTCCCTCATGATATCTGCAGCTCGACATTCACTAGATCTGATTCGCGAAAAAGTAGTCTGCGGCGAGCGACTGACCCATAAGGAGGCAGAAGGACTCTGGGATGACTCCGTCGATCTTCACGAACTTGGTGAACTAGCTAACCTCGTTCGAGAACGAAAAAACGGACAGGCGGGATATTACAACATTAATACACACCTGAATCCGACGAATGTTTGTGTGTACCGCTGTACGTTTTGTGCATTCCGTGCCGACTTAAGNGATGAGCGTGGCTACTGGATGACAGACGAGCANATCCTTCAGCGTGGNCAAGAAGCTGTTGATGCGGGCAGCACGGAAATGCACATAGTTGGTGGCTTACACCACCAGAAAAACTACGANTCCTACCTCAATATCATTCAGATACTGCANCAAGCATATCCNTCNCTTCATCTGAAAGCATGGACACCCGTTGAAATAAATTGGTTCTGCNACCTTACGAAACGATCAAAAACTGAGATTCTCAGTGAGATGAAAGCAGCAGGACTTGGCAGTCTTCCAGGTGGTGGTGCTGAAATCTTCCACCCTGAAGTGCGGGATAAAATATGTGAGCACAAGGCAGACACTGAAGAGTGGTTTGAAATTCATAGAGTTGCTCATTCTCTCGGGTTACGAAGTAATGCAACAATGCTCTACGGCCATCTTGAGAATGCTTACCACCGCACGGACCACTTAATTCGTTTACGAACCTTGCAGGATGAGACCGGTGGCTTCCAGACTTTTATTCCTCTGGCATTTCATCCAGAAAATACAAGACTATCGCACATCCCAAAACCATCGGCTGCGATGAGCCTTAGAACTATGGCTATAAGCAGGCTTGTCCTCGACAACTTTGATCACATGAAAGCTTATTGGATCATGTTGGGACTTGGCACTGCCCAAGCAGCCCTTTCTTACGGTGCGGACGATATTGATGGCACAGTCCGACACGAATTGATCTACCATGACGCCGGTGCTGAGACTCCTGAAATTNTGACAGTTGAGACAATACAAAACTTGATCCGGGAAGCTGGTAGAGAACCGATCGAGAGGGACACGTTGTACCGTCGCGTAGATCGGGNTGGGCAGCACTGGAAAAGCGGTGAAGCAATCGTCACAGCTTAGGCCGTTTGCCACAGANCTGAATTACCCCACTCTCTCCAAACCAAGGTTAAGTGTTTTTGCCCAGCGCCTCAACAACACGGTCTTCAGCCTTTTGAATCTGGTGTCACTCAATGCTGGGTCTGCCTCGAAGATAGTTTTTGCATCGGCCCGAGCCTCAGCAACAACTGTCCCATCTCGCAGGAGATCAGCAAGGTACAATGGAGGTGTTCCACTTTGGCGAGAGCCTAGAATGTCTCCGGGACCGCGCAAGAGCAGATCTTGCTCAGCCAGCACAAAACCATCTGTTGTAGACACGAATGCATCGATTCGAGGTGAGTTATTTGCCTCGTTCTCNGGTAACAGCTGCACAGANGCCCTGCACGCGGCCNCTGGCAACCCGCCCNCGNAANTGGTGAAGTTGTGCAAGTCCNAAATTCTCAGCATCGAGAATTGTCATGAGTGTGGCATTTGGCACATCGATACCAACTTCANTGACACTGGTTGCTACCAGAACATCAAAACGTCCATCACGAAAGTCTGCCATAACAGCTGCTTTTTGATCTGGCTTCATTCGCCCATGAAGTAGTCCTAATCGAAATGCCTCAAGGTGCCCATTTGCAAGTGACTCAAATGCGGAAGAAACACTAGCCATTTCTCGACCGGATTTATCGACCGTGGGAACCACTACGTACCCCTGACGGCCCTCCTTTAGCTTCTTACAAAAGAATTCCCACCATTNCTCAACCTGATCATGTGCAACTTGGTAAGTAGCGACTTCTTGCCGCCCAGGCGGCAACTCATCAATGACTGAAATGTCTAAATCTCCATACACTGCATGGGCTATTGTCCGAGGTATTGGTGTCGCTGTCATGACNAGCGTATGNGGGTCATGNNAGCCTTGTCGTAAAAGTGANCGNTGAAGAACACCAAATCGATGCTGTTCATCAATAACAACTAGCCCAAGATTGTCAAAAGCTGCTTCACTACAGATCAGCGCTTGCGTACCTACTACTAATTGGACATCACCGGATTGAATATTTTGTAATAACTTTCGCCGTTCGGTCACCCTCTGCCCGCCTACTAAGAGCCCAACTCGAAGAGCAGACCCTCGCTCAGCCAAAAGAGAGCTCAGTGTGGAATAGTGCTGCCGAGCGAGAAGCTCGGTTGGGGCCATTATTGCTGCCTGGAATCGACCGGCAGCACTCATGGAGGAACTTCCGTCTTCNGTCTTGTCTTTGAGCACCGTTGTCGCAGCAGTTGCAAGCATGCAGTAAGCTGCAACCGCAGTCTTACCACTTCCAACATCACCCTGAAGAAGTCTGTTCATTGGTTTTGGTTGCCGCATATCCGATGCAATCTCNGCNCACGCTCGCTTTTGTGNAGCAGTAAACTCATGTGAAAAGAGTGCCTTGATGCGACTATCAAGTCGGCTATCTATATCGATACATGGTGCAGTCCGCCGGATATCCTGCTGTCCGTGATGAAGCCGAAGCGCTAGCTGCAACATGAGCAGTTCTTGATAGACAAATCGTCTCCTCGCAGCTTCCATCGCCTTACGATTTTCAGGACGGTGAATCGAGCGTATTGCCTCCCCAATCGACATAAGTTTCTTAGATTTCAGCAGATGATCAGGAAGTGACTCCTCCAGGCGCTCTGCCGCTGCGGCAAGAGCAGCCTGAACAGCCATCCGAACGTGAGATTGCAGCACACCCTCCGTGAGTGGATACACCGCAAGCCATTCAACGGGAGTGCTATCTTCCGCNTCATCAAGCCACCGAACTTCCGGGTGTGAAAATTCCCATATTGCACCGTTGCGACGAGGCTGGCCAGCTACCACTAATCGACGGCCTTCTGTGAAACGAGATGCAAGGAAAGGCATATTGAACCACAAACATCTCATTGGTCCCTGCTCCGTCTCAAGCTCGACAGTTAGCATTTTTCGGCCGCGGGATATTGTTCGAAGGAGGGCCGAAAGAACGGTTCCGGCTAATGACGCGTGTTCGCCTTCAACAAGTTCATCGAGGCAGTGCTTCCCAGTAAAATCACGATAGTCTCGTGGGAAATGCATCAGCGCATCACGAACGGTAATAAGGCCAAGTTTTGCTAGTTTAGCGGCTCGTATTGAACCTACACCAGGNAANCGTTCCAGGCGTATTCTGAGTTCAGAGCCTAACTCTGCCTGACAATCGCTTGCTGTGTTCTCTTGCTCGATCGACATGCCGGCTCATTATTTCTTGGAACTAGACAAGAGTGGCTGGTAGGCGGCAACGGCCATTTCATCACACCGCTCATTTTCTGGGTGGCCAGAATGCCCAGCAACATGCTGAAAAATAACGGTGTGAGATTCCGCGAGCCGATCCAGCTCTCGCCATAAATCCTCATTTTTCACGGCGACGAGACGCCCCCGTTCTTTTCTTTTCCAGCCCTGTTTTTTCCATTTTGGCAGCCATTCTGAAAGGCCTGTTCCAACGTACACACTATCGGTGACAAGCTCGACGCACGTTGGCCGCTTCAATTGTTGCAGACCCTGGACTGCTGCAGTTAACTCCATTCGGTTATTAGTGGTATCCGCCTCACTACCCTGCGCTGATGTCTCTCGTCCTGTCTCAGGGTGTCTCAGAATATAAGCCCACCCGCCAGGCCCGGGATTTCCGCTGCACGCACCATCGGTGAATAGAAGTACTTCTGGTTTTTTCTTTTTTTCGGTTGGCATTAATTTTCAAATCAGAATGAATTTTTAAATAAAATATCAGCATTAATTTTCATTGATCATCTTCCGAAATATGAAGTTTGTTTCAATACGCTGACATCTGTGACTACAGGCCTTCACTCAGGCTGACGAAGCGATCGGAATTGCCGGTGGCATACCACATGCTTTTAAGCAAACAGGGAGCCGCACCCGAAAACTACTGCCCTGCCCTAATTGACTTTCGACGGTAACGGTGCCACCCAGCAAGCGGCACAACTCCCGAACTATTGAAAGCCCGAGCCCAGTCCCTGAAATCTCTCGCGTCATTGCATCATCACCAGCCTGAAAAACAGTACTCTGCCTAAACTTTTCAAAAATAGCCTGTTGTTCTTCAGGCGCAATACCAACACCGGTATCAGTAACTTCGAGTTCAAAATATTCGGAATCAAGCAACGTGGCTGAAGCCGAAATTCGACCACTCTCAGGAGTGAACTTTACTGCGTTTGAGAGCAGATTCGATAAAATTTGCTGAAACTTAGACTGATCCTGTTCGACCTTCGGAATCTCATCACTCACCGNTATCGTGAGTTCAATCTGCTTCTTTTCTGCCATNGGCCGAATCATNTCACACTGCGCGGCAACAATAGCATTCAGGTCAAAAACAGTTGTCCGGACATCCATCTTGCCCGCCTCCATTTTAGCAAGATCAAGAATGTCATTGATCATCTCAAGCAACATACGGCCAGATTTCCGAATGTTTTCGACATAACGAACCTGCTTCTGATCGAGCAATTGATTGGATCCAAGCACATCGGAAAACCCGAGGATACTATTGAGCGGTGTCCGCAACTCATGGCTCATCGTAGCAAGAAAGTCACCCTTCAAGCGATTCATTTCATANAGATGCATATTAGCTCGCGCAAGTTCATCAACTTTACCGTCAAGGTCACCATTGACTTTCTTCAGTTCTTCCTGAGATTCGACAAGTCCTCGAAGCATTCTGTTGAAAGCAACACCGAGTTCTTCGAACTCATCCGCAGTATGGATATCCGCCCTCGCGTCAACATTTCCACGACGAACTTCATCACTAACGTCTCGCAGGTGCTCGAGTGGCTTCACAATGACGTAACGAACAATCAAATAGGCTGCTAGCATGGCAAGGAATACCGTGATAATGGCTGTCGCCAGCAGAATCGCACGGTTCCAGTTAATTGCTTGTCGTGTTACTCCATCCGGCATAACAACTTTGACAATTGCCATAAGGTCGCCATCGGCATACCTTTGGCGGCTCGGCAACAGGTCCTCTCCACCATTACCTCGGACACTTCCACGAAACTCATGGCAAATGAGACACGACTGCTGGACACGAATGGGTTGGTAATAGTGATATTCTTTTTTGTCAGCAGTTCGGTACTCTCGATATTCTTCATCTGACGTGGGCAGGAGGCTCGATGCTGTTCCCTCTTTATTTTTAGACGGCGGATTCTCGCGAAAATAATCGAGAACAGCTGCATCAAGTCGAGTGTAACTGGCCACTTCATCAGGCGAGGCATCTGGAGAAAGAATTCTCCAGCTGTAAGGCTGATTTTGAAGCATCTTACCGAGTGTCTCAATCGGATTTGTATATTTCTTGTCAGCTTCAAGGTTTTTCCAGTGATGATTAATCATCACCGCGTCAACGAGGTGCCTTCCGGTACTCCTTGTCGTTGTGAAGACAATTTCCTCAGTCCGCTGGCCATACCACCAAAAACTTCCCGTTATAAGCAGGAGCAAACAAAGACCAAAGAGGAAGCGACATTTCCTCTCCAGACTCGTCTCACCAAGAATTTCTTTAAATGACCTGTACGTCATATAGCACTACCTTTAGCCGTATCTTACCGCATCATCGGTGGCTCCGCGAAATCACCACCGTCAGTTCGAAACAACTCGCTTTGAATGCATAAAATCACGTTCAAGGGAATTCACGAAATTTGAAATTGAAAGTGATGACTCGCCTTCACGTTAAAGCATTTCAACCGGGTCAACATCAACAATCCAAGCGATTTCTTTCGGAGTTTTGAGACCAGCAGTGCTCTGAAGGACGAGGTTTCGTAGCTTTTCTGGATCCGGACCGTGCAGCTGCAAATGCCAGCGGTAGCGATCACGAATGCGTGTAATTGGTGCTGGTGCTGGGCCCAGAATCCGAATCGCATCACTTTCTCGAGTAGCTTCCTTGAGTCGTTGCACAAGATACTTCGCCCAACTGGCTGCGGCATCTTCAATGGCACCTCGAACCACAATGCGTATTACACTCCCGAATGGCGGATAGAGTAGTGACTCTCGAATCGGCAGTTCACTTTTAACAAATGCCTCGTAATCATGAACTGCAGCTGCCCGCATGGCAGGGTGCTCAGGTGTGCTCGTCTGCACAACTACACGNCCACCACGGGGCCCCCGGCCACTCCGACCTGCTACTTGNGTAACAAGCTGACACGTTCGCTCCGAGGCACGAAAATCAGCCAAGTGAAGTGCCGCATCTGCATTGATGACNCCCACAAGCATAACGTTTGGAAAATCAAGACCTTTTGCAATCATCTGTGTCCCAACAAGTAGATCAATCTCGTGATTGCGAAAGGCAGTGAGTGTCTTTTCGTGGCTACCGCGAGTACGCATTGTATCAGTATCCATGCGTGCAACTCGAATGCCTCGAAACTGCGACCGCACTTGATCTTCTAATCGTTGTGTACCAGTTCCACGATGAACGATGTCTTCAACTCCACAGGACGGACAGGACCTGGGCACTGCCGACACAAGTCCGCAACCATGACATATCCCTCGATTTCCTGGCTGATGCAATGTGAGACCCAAATCACACTGCGGACAATGCATTGCATGCCCACATGACTTACATTGTAAATGAGTTGCAAATCCTCTCCGATTAAGAAGCAACATGACTTGCCCACCAGCATTTAATGCCCATTCAATTCCTGCCGCCAGCCGTGGACTAATCGCACCTTTGGAACGAGCTTTGCGGTCTCTGAGGTCAACTGTCACAACTGCCGGCAATTCTGATCCACCAACTCGCACCGGCATTCGGCACATCTTCCAATCACCCGAGAGACATCGAGAAAAAGCTTCGAGAGAGGGTGTTGCGGAACCTAGTACAAGAGGAACCTTTTCTTTTTTTGCAATCCATTCAGCAACATCCCGGGCATGATAACGAGGAGAAGTTGCCTGCTTGAATGAATTTTCATGCTCTTCATCAATAACGATGAGCCCAAGATGTGGCGCAGGAGCAAAAATTGCACTACGAGCACCTACAATGACATTAACACGACCCGCAGCGATTTCTCGCCAATGAGCATGACGCTCGGCTGGAGTAAGATGACTATGGAGCACTGCTACCTTACCGAAACGCGCACGAAAGCGATCACAGGTCTGTGGCGTCAGACTGATCTCTGGAACGAGGACAATCGCCTGTTTACCACTGGCCACAGTTTCCGTAACTGCCCGGAGATACACTTCTGTTTTGCCACTTCCAGTCACGCCGAACAAGACAACGGTTTCATGCTCGCCTTGTTGCAAGGGATGAAGAATTGCTTCCAGAGCCTTCTCTTGATCAGGAGAAAGTACTGGCAACTCCTCACTCACGAATCCCTGATCTGTCACCTCTGTTTCAGCATCACGCTCAATGGACCCACTCTCTGAGAGCAGGCCTGCTTTGAGCAGGCGATTGATAACACCACGAGAAACTCCTGTCACCCTTAAAAGTTCATCGAACGGTACCGGACGACTTACTGCATCAAGAATCTTTTTTTGTTTTTCTGTTAGCCGGCGATCACCCTGCTTTCCTGTTGCCACTAAAACCGGCACTCGCTTTGCTTTACGGCGCAGACGCACTCCAGCAGGAAGCACTGCTTCAAGTACATCGCCTCGACGTGCCATCCAGCGATCCGCCATCCAGCCGGTAAGTTCGAGCATCCGTTTGGAGAGAAGTGGCTTCTCATCCTCCACGGCAACCACCGACTTGAGTGGATGTTGCGGCAACTCTCCGTGTCGCACAGCAACACAGTAGGCCAATCTTTTCCGATTACCTTTACCAAGGGGCACGTAAACTCGACGCCCCGGCTCTACATCTTCGACTAACTCATTTGGCACAAGGTAATCAAGTGGCTTCTCTACGCCTTCTGGCAACACGACAGTTGCAATCACGCCATTCCGCACGTCGTCTTCTTCCCAAATAGGGCGATTCGTAAAAAGTTCTCGCTGAGGTGAAGAATCAGACGGCATACTTAAAGTACAACTACGAGCAATAATAGACGGGTTTCTTTCCACAGATAGTAACGAAAAATATTCAAAAAGCGGCAGATATGGGAAAAGAAGTAGCAATATTCGGTGGCAGCTTTAATCCAGTTCACCTTGGACACCTGATCATAGCGGAATGCTGTCTCGAACAAGCTCACCTTGACCGCGTGCTCTTCATGCCGGCAGCAATCCCACCGCACAAACAAAACAGTCTTCTGGCAGACTGTGAAGATAGAGCACAGATGCTGAGACTGGCCTTAGCAGGTCATGACAGGCTTGAGGTTTCTTTAGATGAATGCAACCGCGGTGGAGTGAGTTATACAGTTGATACGGTGAACGACCTTGTCGCTCGGCACCCAAACGACCACTTTTCGCTCATACTCGGACCTGATGCTCTCGCGGACCTCCCGTTATGGAAAAAACCGCAGGAAATTCTCAATACCATCAAGATTCTTGCGATTGAACGTCACGGCATTGACGACATTGAAAACACGCTTCAAAAACCTCA
>NZNR01000034.1 GCA_002694955.1 Planctomycetaceae bacterium | reverse complement strand
ACAACTGGCTGCTCGACAACTGCGGGAGGCTGACTAGACTCCACCGACTGTTGCTTTACTGGCTCAGCCGATTTTTCGGCAGGTTGCGAAGTTGACGAACCAAGGGAAAGCAATGCTTGTCCAACGTTTACTGTTTCACCCTTCTTGACGAGCACTTCCTGTACAACGCCACCCGGCGGACAGGGTACTTCAATAACAGCCTTGTCTGTCTCGACTTCTAGCACTGACTGACCAGGCTCTACGACATCGCCAGCCTTTACAAGAACTGAAACAACATCTCCGGAAGTAATATTCTCACCAAGATCGGGCAGGGTAAATTCTGTCGCCATTCTATCTCACACACAGTGAATCAATTGTAAGCAGTACAAACAAACCGAATCGATTTGATTCCAAAATCAACAACAAAACCAACTCATTAATTCTAGCAGATGTTTTGGGTTCGAATGGACGAGAATAGCTGGAAAACTGATTCTTTTCTGGAATTAGGCGGAGGCTGGATCAATTTTGTCAGGATCGATGCCCAGGCTCTTGATTGCCTTCGCAACTTGGTCAACGCCAATTGCCCCTTGCTTTGCCAACTGCGACAGCGTCCCTACAACGATACACTCCGCATCTACTTCAAAATGACGACGCAATGGTTCACGCGTCTCACTCCGCCCGAAACCGTCAGTTCCAAGAACAAAAAGTCCTCCAGGAATCCAAGGATCAAGTTGCTCTGGAACAGCTCGAACGTGATCACTCGCTGCTACAAAGACACCCTCCGCATCACCAAGAGCATCTTCCAGATAGCTGGTTTTCGGGGGTTCTTCTGGGTGCAGCATATTCCACCGCCGCGATTCCTGGGCATCGCGACGCAATTCTTTCCAACTCGTCACACTCCAAACTGTACTGCTGATGCCCCACGAATCAGCCAAAATATCAGCCGCCCGCAAGACTTCCCTTAAGATCGCCCCAGACCCAAAAAGGTTCACAGAAGGCATTCTAGACGATGACTTTTTGGCCGAAACCTCACGCAGTTTATACATCCCCTTCAGGATGCCCTCTTCGCACCCTTCCGGCATCTGAGGCATTTCGTAATTTTCGTTGTAGACCGTGACGTAGTAGATCCAGTCTTCGCCTTTGGCAAACATGCGATCCATACCTTCGAGCATGATTACAGCAACCTCGTACACAAAAGCAGGGTCATATGCCCGAACGGTTGGATATGCCATTGCAAACAAATGGCTATGACCATCCTGATGCTGCAGGCCCTCACCATTAAGTGTTGTGCGTCCCGCTGTGCCACCAAACAGGAAACCCCGGGCTCTCATGTCGCATGCCGCCCAGATCAGGTCACCGATACGCTGAAAACCGAACATTGAATAGTAAATAAACATCGGGATCATGGGGACGCCATGGCTTGAATAGCTTGTTCCGGCAGCAACAAAACTAGACATACTGCCCGCTTCGGTGATCCCCTCTTCAAGAATCTGTCCGTCTTTGGCCTCGCGATAGTAAAGCAATTGGTCCGAATCCACCGGCTCATACAATTGCCCCGTATGCGCATAAATGCCACACTGCTTAAACAGCGGATCCATGCCAAAAGTCCGTGATTCGTCAGGCACGATTGGGACAATGTACTTTCCAACTGACTTGTCTTTGAGCAGCGAAGCCATAAGAGTCACCGCCCCTGTGGTCGTTGACACCTCGCGGCCGGCACTCTTTTCAATGAATGGGCGATACTCGTCGAGCCCAGGTGTTTTAAGGCTTGGAGACTCTTCCGGACGGGTTGGAACATACCCTCCAAGAGCCTCTCGACGCTCTCTGAGATACTTCATCTCAGGCGAATCCTCTGCTGGCTTATAAAACGGTGCTTTCGCCACCTCTTCATCTGAGATTGGTATACCGAATCGGGAGCGGAAAGCTCGCAATTCTTCTTCGTTTAGCTTTTTCTGTTGATGCGTGACATTTCTTCCCTCACCAACCTCACCAAGGCCATATCCCTTAATTGTTTTTGCAATCACAACAGTTGGACGATTTGGCATATCTCGTTCGTGAACGGCTTTGTGGAACGCTGCATATACCTTCTCGGGATCATGTCCTCCGCGGCGAAGTTTTTTCAACTTTTCATCCGACAGGTGTGAGACCATCTCAGCAAGTTCTGGCTCATCGCCAAAGAAATGTTCTCGGATATAACTTCCTGGCATAACAACGTACTTCTGGTACTGACCATCGACCACTTCATTCATGCGTTTGAGAAGAAGGCCCTGTTCATCCTTCGCCAGAAGTGCATCCCACTCCTCGCCCCAGATTACTTTGATCACATTCCAGCCGGCACCACGAAAAACGCCTTCGAGTTCTTGAATAATTTTCCCGTTTCCACGAACAGGACCGTCTAAACGCTGAAGATTACAATTAATTACAAAGACGAGGTTATCAAGACCTTCACGGGATGCGAGCGAAATCGCACCAAGCGTTTCCGGTTCGTCGCACTCGCCATCACCGATAAAGCACCAAACCCGCTGACGACTCGTGTCCTTGATGCCACGATCCTGCAGATACTTGTTGAATCGAGCCTGGTAGATCGCCATGATCGGGCCAAGGCCCATCGAAACCGTTGGGAATTCCCAAAACTTTGGCATCAACCACGGATGAGGATAACTCGAGAGCCCCCCACCATCCGCAAGTTCACGGCGAAAATTTTCGAGATGCTTCTCAGTAAGGCGGCCCTCAAGAAAAGCACGCGAATAAATGCCGGGAGAGGCGTGCCCTTGGAAGTACACTTGGTCGCCAGAATAGTCTTCGCCACGACCTCGGATAAAGTGATTCAAGGCAACTTCGTAGAGCGTTGCTGCTGAAGCATATGTAGAAATATGCCCACCGATACTTTTGTCCTCACGATTCGCTCGAACCACCATCGCCATCGCATTCCAGCGAATAATACTTTTAATCCGTCGCTCTAATTCACGGTTACCGGGAAACGCCTGTTGCCGATCGGTTGGAATGGTGTTGATGTAAGGCGTGGTTACCACAAACGGAATTTGTACGCCGAGACGATACGCCTCTTGCTCAATGGCGTGTAGTAAATAACTTGCGCGATCAACCCCTTTGCTCTCCAAGACGTAGCGAATGGAATCGAGCCACTCCTGAGTCTCAGTTGGATCAACATCGACAACCGAAACCCCGTCAGAATGTTTCGGCTGGCCTCCGGCTGAACCACTAGCCTGCCCAATTGACATTTGTGTATGGACTCCACGAGGTAATGCTCCACCTCCTGAAGCCGTTCCGGCGTTCAACGCCCCGACACTTGTAGATTCACCCTGGGACTGATCCAACTCGGAACTGGCCATTGATTTCTCCAACATGAATAATTTTTACACATTATCACGAAGGTTTCCGCCGGCGTAAAGGTCTACCCGGACCGGGATCGGGAGCCCCAAGCACCGGAGAATCCTTCTAACGTGCTGTAGAAGCCGAACGAGGACGGAAAATTTCGGTCGCAAAGCCGAAGTAATTTTCTGCTGAAAAGGCCACAGTTTCCCCTAACGTAGGGTGTGGGTGTATCGTTTCTGAAAGGTCTCTCGCACTGCAGCCCATCTCAATAGCGAGAGCCCCTTCGGCGATAAGTTCACCCGCACCAGAACCTACTATTCCAACACCCAGTACCTGCTCTGTTTCGGGATCGACAAGTATTTTGGTCATGCCTTCTGTTCGCCCAAGGGCATGCGCTCGCCCGCTCGCAGCCCACGGATAACGGCTTATCTCTACTTCACGCTTGGACAATTCCGCTTCCTGTTCGGTCAAACCTGCCCATGCAATCTCAGGATCAGTAAAAACAACTGCAGGTATTGCCCGTGGGTCAAATAACGCCGGCTCTCCATGAAGTGACTCAACCGCTACTTTTCCTTGATGGCTGGCTCGGTGCGCGAGCATTGGCTCGCCGCACACATCTCCAATTGCCAGAATATGAGAATCGGCTGTGCGTTGCTGCCTGTCCACTTCAACAAAACCCTTGGAGTCAACAACAACATTGGTGTTTTCCAACCCTATACCATCCGAGTTAGGCCTTCGACCAACAGCCACAAGCACTCGGGAAAATGTCTTCGAAGTCTTTCCATCTGGTCCCTCAAAAGAAACCTCAACTCCATTACCAATATCATTTAGCCCAACAACTTTTGTCTCTAAAAGAATGGCTTCAAATAGCCCCTTAAGTCTTTTGTGAAGTGGCTTCACAAGGTCACGATCCGCTCCTGGCAGGAGACCATCTGTGAGCTCAACAACTGAAACTCGTGACCCGAGTTCCGCGTAAACCGTCCCCATTTCCAAACCAATATAACCACCACCAATCACAAGTAATGAGTCAGGAATATCCTCTAGCTGCAAGGCTGCAGTAGAATCCATGACCCGAGAACTGCCGATATCAAATGCCGGAATCCGAGCGGGACGAGACCCACTGGCGAGAATGCAATGATCAAACGTGAGCTTTTTACTATCGGAGCCTTGTTGTATCACCTCGATCGCATTCGATGACGTGAAGATTGCCTGCCCTTGCACTACTTCAACATTTCGTCTTTTGGCAAGCTGTGCCAACCCCCCTGTCAAGGCACCGATTACTTTCTCCTTGCGGTTCCTAACAGCATCAATATCAATCTTCGGCGCTGAAAAATTTACACCCCACTCCTGCATTTCACGAGCTTCGGCAACGACACGACCAACGTGCAGCAATGCTTTTGACGGAATACACCCACGCAGCAAACAGGTGCCACCTAGTCGCGTATCCTTTTCGACCAGCGTAACTTCCATACCAAGGTCCGCGGCCATAAAGGCTGCAGCGTAGCCGCCAGGGCCTCCGCCCAGCACCACAAGCGGTGCATGCATGAATAACTCTCCTAAAAAGCGTGTAATTCTATTTTTTTCAAACTTGCCTGCGGATGATGGAATCGCCTCAAACCGCTAACTTGTTGTAGTTTCGATATCTAATTCATACAAGAAACCACCAGAAACGACCGAAGTAATGGCCTCCTCCTGCCTCACGCTAGGAATTGCACGTTTGTTTGCAAATGTGCGATCCGCAGCACAACTTGATAGAAAAAGCATCGCTGCTTTTCGAATTGCAGTCGGCGGAGTTTTGATTGCTGATGCACTACTTCGCAGCCGTGATTTCTGGCTTTTCTTTTCACCAAAGGGACTTTTCCCACCAAGCACGCTCCAAAATTATTTAGAGCCAGGCTGTTGGTCTCTTAATTTCCTGAATGAAAGCATTTGGTGGCAGGCCACACTGCTGGCAACTCAAGCGGCGGCTGGACTTTCGTTGATGGTGGGCTACTTTTCGTCCATCTCCTCCTGTGTAGCATGGGTCGTGTGGATCAGTATTCTCAGGCGTACAGAACCAGCAGCGAATGCAGGCACCTACTGGATGGCATGCCTTTTGTATTGGAGCATGTTCCTACCGCTCGGTGATGAACTTTCCATCGACAGCCTTCGCAAGAAGAAAACGACGCATGCAACGTTGAGCTTTGCGTCAGCAGCGTTCCTTGCTCAAGTACTCGTTGTGTATGTTTATGCAGGCATTAGCAAGCTACAAGGCGATTGGCTCAATGGATCCGCCATCGCTTATGTACTGTCTGTTCACGATCACGGAACGTGGGTGGGCGAACTTCTCAACACATCCAAGGCAGCTACAAAATTCCTAACACTATCAACACTATTTCTTGAGATCGGTGGGCCGCTCCTTTTTCTTTTCTGTGGAAACCATTTCGTAAGACGCTCTATCGCCCTCATTTTCATCCTTTTCCACGTTGGCATTTGGATAACGCTAAGCGTTGGAATGTTTTCGCCTATTGGCATCACCGCATGGCTAGCATTAGTTCCATGGCATACGAACCGAACGGGCCCTCAAATGAAAAAACACGAACGCAGCCAAAGCCATATGCCATTTTTTTTGTGTTTGCGCAGAATAACAAACTGTTTTGTCACGGCATCTCTTTTCATTGCTGCACTCGCTCTTTTTTACAACGCTGCTGGACACGGGAAAAAACATCCTCGTTGGCTTACGCTGGCCAAGAACGCACTTGCGCTGGAACAGCCCTGGGGAGTGTTTGGACAAGTTGGTCCGCAGGAACAATGGGTTACGGGAAAGGCCACCCTGAAAGATACCAGTGTTGTTGACTTGCTAAGACACGGCAGGCCCTTCAAAGCTGTTCGCCCACCAGGTGGGTTTTCATCTCTCCCCAACCATCGCTGGCATAAGATTTTCTGGGAATTGCCAAAATCGCGACAAGCACCACTTCGAGAAGCAGTTGCAGCAGGGCTTGTTGCTGACTGGAATCGTCGAAATCCGGAATCAAAAGCCGTTCAGACACTCGAAATATATTTCACCCAAGTAGTTCACAAGAGTAAGAGCACAGCCAATGAATTTCCTCAACTCAATGAGGAGGGAATTGCCCGAGAATTTGCACCGGATACAACTCTACGACAATGGCTTTTAGCATCTTGGCCACCAAGAGGGCGCGGCTCCGGAAATCTTGATCGTTTTCTAGATGAAAATGGGACTTAACCAAAACGACAAATTGAAAAATTGTGAGAATCGAATCCCGAAAAAAGCTACACTAACAANGAGTANAGTTATCCACCCACCGCGAGAGTGGCGGAATTGGCAGACGCGCTGGATTTAGGTTCCAGTACCGCAAGGTGTGGGGGTTCGACTCCCCCCTCTCGCACTCAATTGCAGTAACGTTTCGTAACAATCGGTATTAGCCTGTCATCATACGTGAACGGCCAAGGGCTTCTTCNGCCTCTTCAATTNTACCTGCCCGCATGCACGCAACACTNAGCGCCGTGTAACTGAACGGCTCATTTGGCTCGAGTTCGCATACACGCCTTGCGTGCTCGACGGCTTTCTCATGTCGCTCTAATCGAGTGCACCAAGCCGCTAGAGCTGAATGGGCCAAAGCAAAATCAGGGTTTTCGGCGACAACTGCCTCAAGGGACACCACTGCCTCTTCCAGCTTTCCCTCATTTTTTAGCTTTTCAGCCGCCTCGTAGGCATCATCTTTATTCATGTCTCAACCCTTTCCAGTATCACACGTTCGCGGTGCTCGGTATCTTGTCACTGGTTAATAATAAGCGAATTCAAATTTTAGCGTTATTTTCTCCATTGTCGCCTCACACGTGTTTATTTAGCTGCTCTCTGGAAAACACGAAGAATAGGCGAANTCGGTTTCGTNCTTCGTTTTAATTCTGCGAAAATGGGATTGAATTCAAACGGCCTGCAGACCGATAAACCGCTGAGACGGCACCTTTGCCGAACAACCCCACACNACAGGCATTCCGTGAGTATTCATCCGCTGGCACTTGTGAGCCCCGAAGCCGAACTGGGAGTCGGTGTTACGGTGGCTGCCTTCGCAACCATTGAAGCTGGTGTATCTGTTGGAGACTATTGCAGNATTGCAAGTGGTGCCGTGATCAAGACCGGCGTATCTCTTGGCTCTGACAATGAGATTGGTGAACATACNGNTATTGGTGGGCAGCCACAGCACACCGCCCGTCCAGAAACGGTCGGAAAAATCGTCATCGGCGAACACAACGTTTTTCGAGAAGGTGTCACGATTCATCGAGCACTGAAACCTGATGGGCAAACAAGAGTGGGTGATAACAATTACCTAATGGCAGGTGCTCATCTGGGCCATGACACACACCTCGGAAATAATTGTATTTTTGCTAACAATTCGCTNGCTGGTGGGCATGTNGTTATTGAAGATCGGTCTTTTGTTTCCGGCGCCGTTGCGATACATCAATTCTGTCGTGTTGGCCAATTTTCAATGATTGGTGGGCACGCCAGAGTCGTTCAGGATGTGCCACCATTCATGCTTATCGATGGCCAATCAGGAAGCATTGTTGGCCTAAATACTATTGGGCTTCGCCGAGCTGGCTATTCAGCAGACGAACTNACCGCGCTCAAGGCAGCATACCGTGTTATTTACCGTAGAGGTCTCCCTTGGGCAGAAGTACTGGAGACACTCAAAACAGAATTCACTACCGGACTCGCGTCGCATCTTCATACTTTCCTAGCTCAGGGAAGGCGAGGTTTTGTGCAAGAAAGACGTTCCCCACCATCCTCTGCAGCGACACTTCGTATACGAATCGCTGACGAAGAGAAACGCAACATACGAGCAAAAGCTGGCTAAAGGCTGCAATCAAGNGGTCTCTCGAGCAATCCANTGCTGCATNAGACGATGGGACGTCATCTGAAAAACTTCTCATCCCAGCCCTTTGACGCGCTGTAGACTTCAAAGAGATCGTACTGGAGTGTATTTACGTGTTTNTCCCNGAAGTGTCCCCGAAAGCGTCTCGGTTCAAGAAGAATCTTCATGCAACTACTCAGCTTCACTATCGGTGGACAGCAATACGGCATTGATACCAGAAATATTATTGAGGTACTGCCATTCATTCCTGCGCAAGAACTTCCGCAACAGCCAGAAGAAATACGCGGTCTTATCCGCTATAGGGGAAAGCTTCTTCCTGTACTCGATCTTTGCCAGCTCATCCTTGATCGACCATGCGAGTCGCGGCTTGGTACTCGAACTGTGGTTGTCAAACTGATTCATGAAAGCAACGAAGACTCATCACATTTATTTGCTATCACAGCCGAAGAAGTGATCGGCATTTCCACAACCAAGCTTGATAACGTGACCAATGTTCCTTCAGAATCTTTCTTTGGACCAATTGTTGATATTGAGAGTAACACAACTGGGATGATTTCTATTCAAATTATTATTATTGAATCGCTTGCAAAAAACAGAAAACTGCAAACATTAATGGACTACACACGATCGGAACTACGTCAGCACAAGGCAGGTGAACCGGATCCTACAAGGTGAGTCGATGGCAACTAAGTATCAAAGTTCATCCTCGCAGAGATTTACCGAGCAGCACCCTGCCATAAGTGCCAATACAGTCTGCCGTCTCGCGGAAATGGTAAGCCATACGATTGGCTTTGATATAAAACGCATTGGAGAAAGTTCTATAATTCGGGCAGCCCTAAAAGTTCAGGCTCACTCAAATGTGCCAACATGCGAAGCCCTTGAAGACTTATTCCTCCACGACCCAAAGTGTCGCCAACTGTTTATAGAGTCCATCGTTGTCACAGAAAGCTGGCTATTCCGTGAAGCAAATGTTTTTCAGCATATAAATACCCTGCTTCGCCACCGCCTCAAAAACCAGTCTGAAGTAAAAATCCTTTCAGCTCCGTGCGCAACTGGCGAAGAAGCATGTTCGATTGCCTTGTCCTTGCTTGATTCAGGTCACTCCCTAGACCAATTCTGCATCATTGCCGCCGACATCAGCCAGAACGCCATCGAGGGTGCAATTCGTGGAAGATACCCCGAGAAGGCTTTTCGCAGCATTGATGAAACACAAAAGAAGAAGTGGTTCTCATCAACACCATCAGGGTGGCAGGTTTCCCCTCAAATACAAGAAACAATAGGGTTTTTAAACAGAAATCTTCTTGATACTCAAACTGAAACTGANCTGCTGCACAAAGCAAAAGGTAGATTCGATCTTATTTGTTGCCGAAACTTACTCGTCTATTTCACGAAGCCCCAGCGAGAGAATCTTCTTCAAACAATTCAGCGTTTATTAAAGCCCGATGGAGAACTTGTTGTCGGTGCAGCAGAAGCGTTCATTCTTCCTACAGGGACTTGGGAGCCAACAGGCCCCCTAACTTTTCGTATACGCAAACAGGTCAACGAATCACAACCAACACAGCAGGAAGAAACTCAGAGANCCGGTAACAAAAGCACTANCTGNACTCAAGTANAACTCAGCCGAACTGAACATGATGATTCAAAAATTCACTCCAAAAAAATCACTACTTCGGCCGCTGTTGCTTGTTCAAANATTATCCAAGACGTCGAAGCCCTCGCTAATGCNGGTGAAATAGAGAATGCTATCCGACTTTGTCAAAAATCACTTCAACTCAACGGCGCTCAAACTGATTTGCTGTACATGCTTGCAATTCTTCATCAAACGGCTGGGGATTTCGTGGCATCCGAAAAACTACTTGAAAAAGCTGTTTACTTGGAACCACGACACGAAGGGGCTCTCCTTTCCCTCGCACTTATTGCCAAGCGACGGGGTGACTTGATTGCGGAACGAAGGTATCGTCGAAGTGCTTCGCTTGGAGGTATTCATTCATGAAAAAGACAAATGAGCCCATGTACAACGCTATGCTCAACGTTAAGGAAGAGAAAAATATCTCAAATGATCACCCAATTGATTGCTGGAGAGTAATTGGTGTCGGTGGAGATCGAAGCTGCCCAGAACTCAAAACATATATTCATTGCCGTAACTGTCCCGTAATGACCGATGCCGCTGAAGCATTTTTCAACCGCACACCACCAGAAGGGTATCTTGATGAATGGCAACAAGTTTTGGAAGCAACCCCCGAAAGCACCGAAACAAGTGGCCGGAGTGTTCTAATTTTTCGGCTCGCAGATGAATGGTTTTCTCTTGACGCCGCGTATCTTACTGAAGTCACTCCATTACGCAAAATCCACACTATTCCTCACCGAACCAATTCTGTATTCGCTGGAATGGTAAACGTCCGTGGGCAGCTACTTCTTTGCTGCTCCTTGCATGGACTCCTGGGGCTCCGACAAATGGACCCAAAGGTATTGAAGTGCAACAAAACTTCCGACCAGCAGAATCCTGGCAGTCAAAGCATCCAACTGACTGACGATGATGCAATCCTTGCCCCCGAGAGGCTCTTGGTGACCTCACTTACTACAGGCCGAACTACAAGAAGATGGACCTTCCCTGTCAATGAGGTTGCTGGCGTACACCGGATTAGCAATGAAGAACTAAGGAAAGTTCCATCAACCGTCGGCAAGCCAGGGCAAAAATTCTCAAGCGCATTATTTTCATGGAACTCACGCACAGTGAGCCTCCTTGATACAAACCAGATTTTTGAGGGAATCCCTGAGCAGATCCCATCCTAAGGTAGGGCTTTTCCAAAGAAGGTGTTCACGTGAATGATGACTTAAGCGGTTTTTCTATGCTCGAACTCTTTCGGCTGGAAGCTGAAAGCCAAGCAGAAATTCTATCTGCAGGAATCCTTGCGATTGAAGAGCAACGTCAGTCTGCTGAAACAATTGAATCACTTATGCGAGCAGCTCATTCCCTTAAAGGTGCTGCTCGCATTGTGGGCCTCGATGCCGCTGTTCAAGTTGCTCACGCACTTGAGGATGTATTCCTCGCAGCTGGCGACAGCAAAATACATGTACAGCCTGCACACGCTGACATCTTACTCTCAGGAATCGATTTTCTTTCATCTATAGCTGCCTCTGAAAATGGCAACGACGCAACGTGGCTGGACCAAGCCAGAAGATGCGTCCAGAACCTGCAAGGACTTGTTTCCAGTCCCAACCAACACGCGACCGAATCAATACCAGAGCCTGCTGGACCACCCAGTTCCAAAGGCACACATGCAGAGGGTTCAACAGTCCCCGAAAACACAGAAAAGACTCTACCGAGCCCGCTTGTAACGCAGTCTACTGACAGGCCTAAGCTTCAACATGCATCTCCAGAAGACATCACAGGAACAAAATCGAGCTCAACTCCTGAGATAGAAACGACAGCGTTGCCCCCC
>NZNR01000033.1 GCA_002694955.1 Planctomycetaceae bacterium | reverse complement strand
AAACACAACTGACTTAAAAGTGTTTTGCTTGTTGCCCTGCATAGCACCCTTTTTACTGCTTTTCTCGTCGATTTTTTGCAGTTAGTCGTATGATGGATGTGAGACCCAGAGTAAAACCAAACAAAAATCCCACCGGTTCGAGAACAGTCGTTTCGAGTTGTCGGTCGAGCCAGTTTCCACCAGCACCGGGAAGTACCATAACCAATCCTATTGCCGTGATTCGGCCAACCCAGGTGAACGCTGCTCCGATAGGGGAAATTTTTGGTTTTGTCATATGCGAGTTTCAGCCTCTGTAAAACCAAACAAAACTCTGAGTGTTTTACGTTTTTCCGGCATGATTTGCAGTCCGTAAGTGCCGCTGCCAACGTATGGTCCTAGGATGGATTTTCGTTACGACCAAGAAGAAAATAGGTCTGTTGCAGACCTTTTCCCTTGATTTGCATTTCACCTCGATCGGTAAAGCGGTAACGATCTTTGAGCAATGTGTGTGTTGCTTGGGACACATGTACTCGAGATGGCTCACCGTGTGATTCCATCCGGCTGGCCCTATTCACGGTATCGCCCCATAAATCGTAGGAAAATTTGTGTTTTCCTATGACCCCGGCAACAACAGGACCAGAATGGATGCCAATACGAACTTCCATTGAAAGACCTCGGTTGCGCATCACACCCCTAAATGCCTCGAGCATTCCAAGTCCCATACCGGCTACCGCTTCTGCATGGTCATCACGAGCTTCAGGCAATCCTGCAACGGCCATGTATGCGTCACCAATGGTTTTGATTTTCTCGACTCCGTACGCATTGGCTAAATGGTCAAATGCAGAAAATATGTCGTCAAGTAGATCGACAAGTTGACTTGCATCCACACGCTCCGAAAAAGTGGTAAAACCGCAAAGGTCAGCAAATAAGACGCTGACTGACGAGAAGGACTCAGCAATTGTCGAGACATTATTCTTCAGCCTTTCGGCGATTGTGTCCGGGAGAATATTACGAAGCAGTCGCTCTGATTTTTCTCGTTCTCTCGTTAAATCTGCGAGTGACCGCTCGAGTGCGCCAAAGGCAGCATCACGCTCTAGAAGCCTTTTGTAGGCTTCTGAGTGAACACGGATGCGTGCAATAAGTTCAATCTGATGGGGGAGTTTGATGAGATAGTCATTGGCACCCGCTTCAAGAAGTTGAGCTTTTGTCGCGGCTTCTTCGGTAGCAGAAAGCACGATAACAGGAATCTTTTCAGTTCCTGCATGTGAACGAAACTTGCGAACGAGGTCGAGGCCGTCGATATCTGGCATGACAAGGTCTTGCAAAATAACCGTCGGCTGGAATTCTTCTGCTGTAATCACTGCTTTGGCCCCATCTTTGCAGAATGCAAATGTGACGTCAGCCTGGTCAGCAAGAAGGCGTCTGACTGCTTCACCGATCATTGGCTGGTCGTCGACCAAAAGAACACGGTGACCGTCAACAGATCGTCCGACAGCTTCCTGTACGCTGTTCCCGACCACTGGCGAGTGAGCATCATTGGTTGGTGAAGAGGTACTATCTGAGGAACCTGAGTCAGTCATTTATTTGCTAACGCCAAGGGTATTGTTTTCCCGTGCGAAGTGTCCGCAGCGGAAAACGACTTAAGAAAAAGAGGTACTTCTTTTTAGCTTCATCTTAAGGCCTCTTGGGCCTCCACAGTCAAGCTGGGGAACCAGGATTTGAACCTGGACTAACTGGTTCAGAGCCAGTCGTGCTACCGTTACACCATTCCCCAGAATTTGTGCATAATAAGGCTGTTTCTTGCATCAAGAACCTTAAGTTTTTCTCTTGAACAGAATCCTCATGAGCACTCGGTTATCATTCAACTGTGTTGTGGTAGCCTATCGCGGACTCGGCAGATGAGCAATCGGTAGGGAAAGCAACTGCCAGTCGGCAGTAAAAAGGTGCGTATCAAAGAAATCGGAAACAAGGTGTAGGCAGCGTGTCGTTCCTCATATTGATGACTGGTGGGAAAGCTGGAGAACGGTATCGCCTCGTAAAGGACAAGACCGTTATCGGTCGTCATCCAGGCTGTGATATCGTCGTCAATTCTGGGGCTGTAAGCCGTCAGCACGCGGTGGTGGAAATGAAACAAGGTTCCTGGTGGGTTGAAGATCTTGGGAGCCGAAATGGAACGTTGATTAATGGCAGAAAGTTAAGTGGGCCACATCAACTTGAGGCCGCGGATGAAATCGGGGTTTGTGAAGATCGGCTTGTTTTCACTGTCGGTGACACGACTCCCTCTGAGTGGGTTTCGTTGGGCGGAGAAACCGATCCATCGGAGTCTATTTTTCAGTCACATGACGAAGAGTCAGTAATTGTTTCCCAGCTTGATATTCCTCGCCCATCGGCAGATGGAGGAGTCAGTCAAAATGCTGAAGCAAAGTTGCGAGCTGTTATTGGTTTGAATCGGGCTCTAGGCGCATCGCTGTCACTTGAAGATGTCTTGCCTCGATTGCTTGATGGTGTTTTTGATATTTTTCCGAACGTTGAACGTGGGTTTGTGTTACTCAATGACGTGAAGACAAACAGGTTGGTACTGAGGGCCAAAAAACTCAAGAATGCTGAAGAGCAAGGTGGGCTTCGGTTGAGCCTTTCTCTTGTGAATAAAGTAGCGTCATCGCAGAGAGCGATTCTCTCCGCTGATGCGACAAGTGACAGTCGTTTTCGACTTAATGACAGCGTTGTCGACTGTAATATTCGCTCCGTGATGTGCGTACCATTTATTTCTGCAGAAGGAACTGTTCTTGGGGTATTGCAGGTGGATTCACGCAATGTTCAGAACGGTTTTAGTCAAGATGATCTCGAGGTGCTTGCAGGAATTACAGGCCAAGCAGGTAAAGCTGTCGAGCAGGCGACGGCTCATGATGAAAAAGTGGCGCAGGAGCAGTTCAAGCGTGATTTAGAACTGGCAAACCGTGTACAGCAAGGCTTGCTGCCATCGGTTCCTCCGGAGATCAAAGGTTTTGAAGTATTTGATTTTTACGAAGCTGCCCACCAAATTGGTGGAGATTATTTTTCATACATCCCACTTGGTGAGAATCGCCTCGCTGTAGTGCTCGCAGATGTTTCTGGTAAAGGTGTATCCGCGGCACTGGTGATGGCTGCCCTTTCAGCAGATGTGCGATACACGCTTGCTATTGAAGCAGATGTTGCGAAAGCAGTCACGTTATTGAACTCAAGTTTTATGAGAAGTGGCTGGGACGACCGGTTTGCTACTTTTGTTGTGGTCGTGCTTGATTCAACATCAGATGTAGTCAAGGTTGTGTCTGCCGGGCATCTGCCAACGTACCTAAGAAAAGCTGATGGAAGTGTGGAGACAGTAGGTCTTGAAGAAGCAGGTTTGCCGCTGGGCGTTGACCCAACTTTTGTTTACGAGGCAGCTGAGGTCAATATGATAGCTGGCTCTACCATTGTTCTTTATACAGACGGAATCAGCGAAGCGATGAACCACAAAAATGAAACGTACGGATTGACTAGACTTCAAGAAGTGCTGTCGGAGCCAGCTGATTCACCAGCTGCTGTTGGCCGGAGAGTCTTGGTCGATGTTGAGCGACACGCCGCTGGCCAAGTTCGGAGTGACGATATGTGTCTGGTGTGTGTTGGCAGGCCAGCAAGTACCTAATGGTCGATGCCACCAGCTTCAGGATGAATGAGCTAAAGTGGCTGTGGCATGCAAAGTGACAAGTTCGTTGCTGTTTTGGAAGCTTTTTGAAGCGTGTTCGTAATCCGATGGTATGGTTGTCGATGTTCCGTGAGTAGGAGTTCAGAGAGATTCGTTTTGAATAGCCGAAGCAGGAAGTTGAACATGGATGGTTGTCCCTGCTCCTGGCTCGCTTTGAATATTGGCTTGACCACCAAGATAAAGTGCCCTTTGCCGAATGCATTCAAGGCCTAAATGGTCCCTAGTAGTACTCTTCGGCTCAAATCCACAGCCATCGTCTTGGATTATGAGAGATAATTCTCCCTGTTCTGTTTTTTTGAGTTCCGCGAAGACATGGTTTGCTTTAGCGTGTCGTCGAATGTTGGTAAGTGATTCTTGTGATATGCGAAACAGCACCACCTCGATTTGTGTTGGTAGCCTGTTGCTCCCAATGTTATGAAGGAAGGTGACATCTTTGAATTCCGAGCAGGCACCTGCAAAAAGTGCTTCGAGAGAACCAATGATTCCGAGATCGTCTAAAGTTTGAGGGCGGAGTCCACGAATGAGACGTCGAGTTTCCTGTGACGCCTCCCGCAAAAGACGCAGGGCCTCATTTACATTTGAGTCCTTGTCTTCCTTTTGAACATAAGTGGAATTTGCTTTGGACGCTTCAAGCTGCATGATTGCTGCAGAAATATATTGAGCAATGCCATCGTGAATTTCATAAGCAATTAGCTGCCTTTGAATTCCTTCTTCTTGATGAATATTATTGATGGGTGGAAGGGCGTGCATAGCAAGTCTTTCTCTATGTGCGAAAGGTTATCGCTTCGGTCTTGGGATTCGGCTACGGCCATTATTTTTTCCTCCACCTCGCCGTCTCCTCTGATTTTTCGTTCTTTTAGGTGTTTTACCATCACGAAGATTGGCGATCTCGTCTCTCAGTTTTGCTGCACGTTCAAAATCAAGTTCGGCAGCGGCCTGTAACATGTCAGTTTCGAGCTGTGCGAGTAACTCGGCTTGCTTTTGTTCAGATTCTTGGGTGTTGCCTACCGCGGCGTGCGCTTTAGCCCGTGCCTGTGATTCAGCCTCAATACCAGACCGAATTTCCTTGCGAATGGTTGTTGGTGTGATGCCGTGTTGTTTGTTGTATTCAATTTGCATTTCTCGCCGACGCTGCGTCTCGTCAATTGCTTGTTGCATGGATTCAGTCATTCGGTCCGCATAGAGAATGACTCGAGCATCGACGTTCCTTGCGGATCGTCCTATTGTCTGCATAAGAGAGGTTTCGCTGCGAAGGAATCCTTCTTTGTCAGCGTCAAGAATTGCAACAAGCGAGACTTCTGGAAGATCAAGCCCTTCGCGAAGCAGGTTTACACCAACTAGGACATCAAACTCGCCTGCTCGAAGTTCGCGCAGTAGTTCGACTCGTTCAAATGCATCCAGTTCACTGTGGAGCCATCGGCAACGGACATTCTGTTCTTGAAAATAGTTGGAGAGATCTTCGGCTAGTTTCTTTGTTAAAGTGGTGACAAGAACACGGTTTCCAATTTTGACAGTCTCGGCAATCTCCCTTAAAAGATGAACAACCTGATTGCGAGCAGGGACTACCTCTATGACAGGGTCAAGAAGGCCAGTTGGCCGAATGATTTGTTCAACAATTTCACCCTTTGTTTGTTCAAGTTCCCAAGTGCCGGGTGTTGCTGAGACGTAAATGGTCTGATGAAGTTTTTTCTGAAATTCATCAAACATAAGTGGACGATTATCCAGCGCGCATGGAAGTCTGAAGCCATGGTCAACCAGGGTGAGTTTGCGACTGCGGTCGCCTGCATACATTCCACGGACCTGAGGGACGGTGACGTGTGACTCATCGATAAAAAAGAGAAATTCATCAGGGAAATAGTTAAATAGTGTGTCTGGAGTGCTGCCCGGTGGCCGTCCAGACAGTGGCCTTGAGTAATTTTCGATGCCGGGACAAAAGCCAGCTTCCATTAACATTTCAAGATCAAACTTTGTACGGGCCGACAGTCGCTGCGCCTCNAGTAATTTNCCTTGGCTTTTAAGTTCCTCAAGCCGTTCCTCAAGTTCCTGACGAATTTCACCTACTGCAGCTTTGATACGATCCTCCGGCATCACAAAATGTTTTGATGGGTANAGATAGGTCTCGTCTTTCCTCGCTGCGACTTCCCCGCTCACCGGATGGGTTATAGCAATTGACTCAACTGTATCCCCCCAGAATTCAATTCGTGTTGCTAGTTCGTCGTATGGAGGCCAGATGTCGACAGTNTCNCCCCTGACGCGGAAGCTGCCACGATCGAATGCAATGTCNCTTCGTTCGTATTGAACTGTAATAAGTTGTCTTAAAAGTTCATCGCGGGATAAGGGCACGCCTGTTGCGATACGAATAACCATTGCGCGATAGTCTTCCGGTGAGCCAAGGCCATAAATGCAGGAAACACTTGCGACGACAATAACGTCCCGACGACTGACGAGCGCACTTGTTGCAGCAAGCCGTAGCCTATCGATTTCTTTATTAATAGCAGCGTCTTTTTCAATGTAGATGTCACGCTGTGGAATATATGCCTCAGGCTGGTAGTAGTCGTAATANCTTACAAAGTAGTGGACNGCATTGTGTGGAAAGAAGTCACGGAACTCACCATAGAGTTGTGCCGCGAGGGTCTTGTTATGCGACAGTACGAGAGTAGGCCTTCCCGTCTGAGCAATAACGTTCGCCATAGTAAAAGTTTTGCCAGATCCTGTTGCTCCCATAAGTACCTGAGAAGCAGCCCCATCGCTAATTCCGTCGACGAGTGAACGAATTGCTTCNGGTTGNTCGCCTGCAGGTGCAAACGGAGTCACAAGTTCGAAAATGTTTCCGTTAGGAGTACCTGCATTAAGTCGACGCATAAATCACTTTTCAGTCTAGTGTTTCGTGATTGGATGAATGAATGGCCGTATGTCTTCGAGAGTAATTTTGCCGATCCCANGCACATGGATAATGTCGTCAATGCTTTTGAATGGCCCACGCTGCTGGCGTGTTTCAATAATACGCAAGGCCATGGCCGGGCCAATACCAGGGAGCAGTGANAACTCTCTCGGAGGAGCGTTGTTTATATCGAGGCTGAATCGTATTCTTTGTTCAGGAGGATAAAAAAAGTCAACGAGGTTTTTTTGTGACATCGTCAACCACAGGATCAGAATTATTAGTCCAGTTACNGTCAGGCTTATGATCGCNCGCTGCTGTTGGGGGGAAGGTGGAGGCTCAAACGTAGGCCAGTCTTTTACGAAAGAGGGCTGAGNAGAGTCAAAAGATGGTTTCATAAAAAGNTCCCACGGAGATATTAATCCTAATCAACAAGACAGATTAGTCGTTTCCTTGTGTGTGGNATCTATTCACTATGATATGTCCTTCCTGCCGAATTCTCTAGGAAACAATTAGATGGTTTTACATACAGTTAATCCGACGCCTCGTGCTCGTGACCACGCTCAGGTTGTATGGAGTGAGCGTTTGGCNGCAGAGGCGAGACTGTCAGCTCAAGCATGGTTTCGAGAAGATTATGGATTTGAGATTGACTGGACGAGTGCAGCGATAGTCGATAAGGGCATCCAACGCAGCTTGACTATTTCACCGCGAACGAGTGGCGTGATTGCTGGGCTTCGGGNGGTCGAGGTTGTTGTNAACGAATTTCAGGAAGATTTGGCGTGGGTGTCGGTGGTCGATGATGGAGATTATGTTGAGGCGGGATCTGTAATTGGCCGCCTGGCTGGTTCCGTACGCTCCATACTGCAAATCGAGCGAGTGATTCTCAATGTACTNGGAAGGTTGTCAGGCGTNGCAACTACAACGCGTCAATTGGTTGAGATAATTCAGGAAACACCNTGTCGAATTTACGACACACGAAAGACAGTGCCAGGGTGGCGGTTATTGGACAAGTATGCGGTTCATTGTGGCGGGGGGTTTAGCCACCGTGTTGGTCTCTACGATGCGATCTTGATTAANGACAATCATCTTTCAGCAATAAGAGAAAATGGTCTATCTCCCGCAGATGCTGTTCGCAAAGCGCGTGAATTCGTTTTTCAGACCTTTCCGATAAGCAGAG
Organism: Planctomycetaceae bacterium; assembly: GCA_002694955.1. The sequence continues at coordinate 1,406 of NZNR01000033.1, read as the reverse complement.
CGGAGCAGATGGTGGTCGAAATAGAAGTCGATTCACTCAGCCAGTTGGCAGATGTCCTACCATCGGCACCGGATATAGTCTTGCTCGATAACATGAGTTGTGAAGAGCTTGGTCGGGCTGTCACGCTCCGCGAGAGTAAAGCCCCTGACGTAATACTCGAGGCCTCTGGAGGCATCACGCGGGAGAATATAACTGAGATTGCCAGAAGCGGTGTTGATCGAATCAGCACAGGTGCACCAACTCATACTTCATCATGGCTTGATATTGGGCTCGATTGGGACACCTCGTCCGATTTAGAAAAATAAGAGTGCTTCGAAAAAAGCTCTTAGATCACACCAGACACGGGGCGGCTTCTCCATGTGTAGGCCGCGTTACGATTAGACGCCCAGCAATCGATTTCGTTTCATTCGACGTTCTGCTCTCAGACGAGCTCGGCGTTTTGTTTCACTAGGCTTCTCAAAAAATTCTCGTCTTCGCATCTCTTTTTTGATGCCACTTCTTTCAACGAGTTTGCGGAAGCGGCGAACCGCTTCTTGTATGCTTTCACGATCACGAACCGTCAGTTTAACCATGGAATCCTTTAACTACGTTAGGCAAATAAACTTTAAAAAAGAACAAAATAATCTCGCTAACACCGCGTGGGGCAGTAAGCGAATTTGGATCAAGAGTTATACTCTATTTTACTGTGGCTCGTCTATGCCGATACGCAGAAACTGGGGGCTTTTCGCATTCAACTGAGCAATCTTTGATAATCTCTTCTCGAGTCACGGTGGTATGGCCGAGTGACTGAAGTTCTTCTGGTCTACGAATTCGATGGATAGGTGGGGCTGATGTTGGTGTGGGATGATACCGAAACAACTCGGCAACTACTCTGTGCGTTGCTGGCACTGCTACTATTTTTCGTGACCGCACCAGGGGGACGACGATGGGAAGCGAGGCGCCCGCTTTTATTACTTCTGCTGTCTCCGCTCCCGGTCTTGGTGCCCCTCTTGTTTCCATCGGCACAATCCGCTGTTGGATTTGCACAACAGGCAATTCGGTTTCTTGTTCTGGCGTCGTTATTGCAATCTCTCGTTTTCGTTGTTTTTGTTTCAGTATGGGAACGCATTCGGGAGCCAATACCAAAAATTTTTCTCGACGTTATTGGGATTGCACTGGTTGGGGTGGCTCTTGTCACAGCCTTGTGGGAGGCCGGAGTTGCCGCAGGTGAACTCTTTGCTGGATCAGCGGTCTTAACGGCAGTCCTTGGATTTGCGCTTCGAGATACCCTTGGTAATGTTGCAGCTGGACTGGCTATTCATGCAGAGAATCCGTTTGAACTCAATGACTGGATTCAATACGACGAGCATGCAGCGCATGTTGGTAGAGTTATTGAAATTAATTGGAGGGCTACGAAGGTTATCACA
>NZNR01000032.1 GCA_002694955.1 Planctomycetaceae bacterium | reverse complement strand
GGCTCTATCAAAGAGGAAGAAAACGCATCAACAGGAAGTGGCAAGCCCGATATGACCAGTGCGTAGCAACAAATGATGGACCACACTAACAGGTGCCATAAGGTATTTCGTTGCCACATCATCTCTGCAGTCTACTCGAAAAAATCGAAGCCCTATGCTTCGGTATAAAAAGCTAGTCACGAAGCCAGGTCAAAGCGGATGCGATCTCACGAGCAGCTCCTTCGCGTTGGGCAGTGATTGCCTCAACACCTACCCATCCGCGATAGCCTCGCTCTTCAAGAATTGCCAGAACAGGTGGCATATCGACCTGACCAGTCCCCAATGGCACAGCTTTTCCATGACCGGCATAGGCTCCAGCAACTGCATCTGTTGCGTGGACATATCCGATATCTCCGGCCAATGTTATTGCAGCATCAGCCGGATCATGTCCATGAACGAGCAAGGCGCCGGTCACCAGATGCACCTGCAGACTGCCATCTGGCACAGACTCAATAACTTTTTTAAGGTCGTCTGGACCAGCCCGACCTGCTTCGGCACAAAATATTGCACCGGTTTGTTGGCCTGTTCGGCCAAGATCAGAGAGCACATCAACAAGAACCTGCCAACCGGGATCCTCCTTAGACGAAGGAATATCGCCTAGGTGACCGAGCAAGACTGATGCACCAAGTCGATGTGCCTGAAGCATTGCCTGCTTTGTTGCCAGAACGCGAGCTTCAAGCCGATTTTGGTCTGCGTATCCTCCTCGAGTTGGAAATGAAACAGCCGCTACATGCAGACCTGCATCATCGAGCCACTTCCGAATTTGACGGACTCCGGTATCGGAGAGTGTCGCAAGATCAATGCCATAGCGACCATCCACTTCAATACCACCAATACCAAACTCACGTGCAATCGAGAGTGATCGCCGAAAGTCTGAGGCAAGCGGCAATACGGGAACAGCAAGGCGTGAAGAATTCATAAGACGTCCATACTTTGTTCAGGGTGTCTGGCAAGGAAATCCAGAAGGTCACTTAATCAGTCCTGTTTCCATTGCGTCTAGTCCCTCTCACCGTATGGTACTTTGTCACTGGGGATTTCACGAGGAGGCCCATACAGGTTAAGCATACGACAGCCTTTTCGGGCACGTGCTTTCCGCGGCTAGATTACGGATTTTTGTAAGAGATGGTGTATGGAGGCAAAGGAACACGATCTTTGTTCTCTCATCCTGTTTCTCACTATCGGTATGTGTATCATAGGGAACATGTCGAATCTTGCTGATGTCATTGCCTCGCTTGAACACCTTGCCCCACTCAGACTTGCTGCTGACTGGGATAATGTTGGCCTGCTTGTTGCCACGAAAAAACCGTCTATCCACCGTGTCATGACGTGCCTGACGCTNACNNTNGATGTNGCNCGNGANGCTGTNNCTCAAAAAGCNGATCTGGTTGTGACNCATCACCCNCTTCCTTTTCGTCCGNTCAATCGCATNACTGANGAAACNCCNACNGGNGCNACNCTCGTNGAGNTAGTNNCNGCTGGNATTGGNNTCTGGAGCGGCCATACTGCCTGGGACTCAGCCGCGGAGGGNATTAATGCAATGCTTGCTGGAATCTTATCNCTCCAAGATGTGGCTCCTCTTGAGCCTGACGAGACTGATNCCAGTGTCGGGTTTGGACGCATGGGCACGACCTCATCACACGATACGGTCGACGCGGTGACGCAACGACTCACATCTGCCTTAGGATGTTCAGGCTGCACCGTTGCTGGTGACCCCAACCGGTCGGCTGGCCGTATTGGTATTGTCTGTGGAAGTGGTGGTGAATCTGTACCATTAGCTGCTGCTGCAGGATGCCAGACTCTCGTCACTGGTGAGATCAAATTACATGATGCGCTTGAAGCGTTGGCACGCAACATGACCGTCATCGCTGTTGGCCATCATCGCAGTGAACGGTTCGCTATGGAACACATGGCTGAAAAATTACACATGGTTCTGCCTGATCTTCATTGCTGGGCGAGTACCGTAGAACAAGACCCTCTTTGCTGGCTGCCAAATAGATAGCCACCTACTTCCTTTTCCGACTACTGGGTCTGTATTGAAACAAAGAAACAATATGAGCCAATTTCTCACTGCACTACCCGTATTTAATGAGGACAAGCATGTCCAAGAAGTCCTTGATCAGGTGCTGCGACATACCGACAACGTTTTGGTTGTTGATGATGGTTCAACTGATAACACTGCATCTATTCTGAAGGAAAGAACGGTAAAACAGGGTGATATCACAGTCATTCACCACGAAACAAACCTCGGTTACGGTGCTGCTCTTGCTAGTGCTTTTGCATATGCACAACAGCCCCGTGAAGATGGTTCAAGCTGGGACGGTCTCGTGACGATTGACTGTGATGGCCAACACCAGCCGCAACTCATTCCGTCATTTATTGCTGCACTTGGTAATCCGAAACACCCTGCTGCTGATATTGTGAGTGGAAGTCGTTACCTAAAAGATCTCCCGGACAATGGTCAGGCGCCGGAGGGCCGCCGTCGTATCAACATGGAAATCACTGCTGAAATCAATCAGCGACTTGGCCTGTCACTCACTGATGCCTTTTGTGGNTTTAAAGCCTATTCAAAAAAAGCTCTTCGGGCACTGCCTGTCACTGAGCCTGGCTACGCAATGCCTCTCGAAGTCTGGGTACTGGCAGCGGTAGAAAAATTGCATATTGTTGAACTACCTGTCCCTCTGGTCTATCTCGATCTGACGAGAAGTTTTGGTGGTGCGCTTGATGATGGAACAACTCGTATTGCCCATTATCGTGAGGTTCTTGAACGGACAATCCGTTCGATACAGGCTAGGAGTGGCGTCAATCGCAGTGTCGGGTATGGTGTGAGTTCCCCGTCCCAGAGAGTTGACGCTTGAGTAACCACCCTCGCTTTGATCGTCGCAAACATCGCCCACCACCGGATTCCGGTGGACGGCTGTTTGACCCTCCAATCAGTCCTGATCCGACCAATCCAGCAATTGCGATTGANCACCTCGTTGATAACAACAAGTTACTTCGAACAGCCTTTGATACACAGGTCGGGGATCTCAAACTCTGGGAACTGGTTGCAGCAACCCGCCGAGAAGTACTAACTGTGGCCACGGAGTACACGTCAAGTTATCGCGATGTCATCCGGCCCTCAAATACAGCCGAATGGATAGCAGCCCCGATCATAATGGGTGGGCATCAACCAGACCTCTTTCACCCGGGTGTTTGGCTGAAAAACTTTGCAATTGATGCATATGCAAGGCGTCTTGGGGGCACAGCAATCAATTTGATCGTTGATACGGACTGCTGCCGTTCAACAAGTGTCGGTGTTCCTGTTGGAACACCTGAGTCTGCACGACTGGAACAGGTTCCCTTTGATCGATCTGAACCTCCAGTTGCATGGGAAGAACGCGGTGCTGCAGATATAGAATGTTTTCGATCGTTTGGGCGCCGAGCTTCTGATCTTCTTACACCACTTGTACCTGATGCAATCCTGCGACGATGGTGGCCACTTGCTGTTGAAAGAATGAGCGAAGGTCATCGGGTTGGTCTTGCGATTGCACAAGCACGGCACCAACTCGAAGAACGTTATGGACTTGAGACGATTGAAATACCTGTCAGTGAATTAATGCGACTTCCTACCGTCATGGTCTTCATGTCGTGGCTTCTTGCAAGAAGTCGAGAACTCCATAGTGCATACAANGCAGCTCTTGGTCGGTATCGAAGGCGGCATCACCAGCGAGGGCAAACTCGCCCCATGCCTGATCTCATTGAAAAAACAGTAGATCCATCAGAGGGGCCATGGTTTGAAGTTCCGTGGTGGATCTGGTCAGAGGACGACCTGCAACGACGACGGGTTTTTGCAAATACCAATACACCGGGTGTCCTCATATTGTCTGACATGGAAACCTTACGAGTGGAACTTCCTATTTCACTCGACACGCCACCCTCAAAATGGGTTGATGCTCTCTCGCGAATGGAAGAGCATGCCTTACGTCTGCGACCCCGAGCCATTATGACCACGCTCATCGCACGTCTTCTTGTCGCCGATGTGTTCGTCCACGGAATCGGTGGTGCGGCGTATGACGAAATCACTGATGATATTGTCCACGCNCTTACTGGTTGTGAACCACCTCGACATGCTGTGGTTTCAGGAACACTTCGTCTGCCTCTCGAGACCCGATTCCCAGAACTTTCCGAGCAACAACCACTCGCAGAACTTGCTGGTGTCCATCAAACACTTCGAGACCTTGAGTTTCACCCAGAGAGTCATCTTGAGCCATTCTCAGACCAGCCAGAGGCCGTGCGAGACCTAATCACAGAGAAACGACGGTGGATTGATACTCAACCTACAGCGACTCTTGCCCGCCGACGCTGTCATGAAATTCGATCAACAAATGCCCGCCTTGCCTATTACACGCAACCCGTGCGAAAGCAATTGTTGGACCGTGTTGGACCACTTGCAAACGCTATTCGGGCACAAAAAATTCTGCAAAGTCGCGACTTTCCGTGGTGTTTTTTCCCAGAAAATCAACTTCGTGAGTTCCTCCTACTGGAAATCGATTGAGTTTCGACATATCGTGTCGGGTAACGGAATGGATTTTTACCTCCTAGGGACAGGAGACAATATGCTGCCGGCACGATCTTCCCGCACAGGTTCATCATCACGCACAGGTTCATCATCACGGACAGGCTCCTTACGCAAACCATCTCGTAGCAATCAGCCAACACGAAGCAGTCGGTCTACCACCGTCAAAAAAACTTCGCGTGTTCGAAAACGTTCGGCAGCACAAACAGAATGTGATATTCGTCCAACTGCTGTTGTAGCTCCTAAGAAAAAAAAGGCTGCTACGTCATCTCGTCGTCGAAGTCGATCCAAGGCAATCGGTGCTGTTGAAATCCGACCATCAGGTACGATCTTCAGTCGTCGTTCCGATGAAAATCGTGAAGCAATTCATCATCTTCCCGAACACCCGCCCGTTGACCTCACTCCTCCAGCTTGGATGCAAGAAGAGTGTCAGGTAGGACCAGCACAAGCCGGTGATCAAACTGAGATCCTCCAACTTCTTTCCGGCTTACCAACACCACCGAGCCGAGCTGAATTCCATGCTTCTGTCGATCATCCAGAGCATGACTCAGCAAATAGATTAGTTGCTCGACTTGCTGGAAGAATTGTTGGTCACATTGAGATTGCTCCCCGCACAATCATGATCGGTTCGGCTCCTGTGAAAGCCGCTGCTCTTGATAGGGTTGCGATTCTTCCCGAGTGTCGAGGCGCTGGACATGGACAGCGCCTGGTACAAGCAGCCGAACGAAGGATGCGTGAACTTGGTGTTATCGCCGCGTTCTCAAGAACACGAATTGCTTCATCTTTTCATGATTTAGGATGGAGCGTTCTTGGTCGTGACTGTGCATCGGCAGGCCGTCCAACTGACATTCTCTCGCGTCTACTCGCTGCACCGGAACGTCAGGGCCCTGACGTAACGATGCGTCAGTGGAGGCATGTTGAGCTTCCGGCCATCTTGAGAATCTATGAGCAGAATGCTTCTCGATTTGTTGGAACGACAGCTCGCACTGAGGCGTACGCTCGATGGCTCGTGAGTCGCAAAGCATTTGATTCAATTATCGTGGCTCTACAAGGGAACGACCGCTACGACCTCCATGAAACGACTGCAAAAATTGTTGGATACTGTATTCAAACAGGCGGTCGTGTTCTCGAAGTAATGGCTGACCCGAAGTATCAGGGCCTTGAACGTGAGATTCTTGCAAGAGTCTGTGCAGAAGCCATCGAAAATGATCGACAGGAGCTGATTTATGAATCAAGCCCAACGGACCCTCTTCATGAGGAAGTTCGGGGACCGGCATGTGATGATAAATCACCACCAATCATATCCCGTGTTGCACCACAGGACCGAATGATTGTCGCCCGTGTTTTTGACCCACGAAGCCTTTTAACAGCAATGGCTCCAACACTGGCCAGCCGAGTCATTCAGGCAGGAATGCGTGATACGGTTGAACTCGGTTTTGACAGTGACACCTTCCGAGGATCTGTGACGATTCCTGCCGCCAAGGACGGCGAACCGCGTGAAACCATTGTACAACCGGGGCGAGTTGGCCGAAGCTACCTCAAACTGACTGACGATGAATTGACTCGCCTTCTTTTGGGGCAGTGTGACCCGCTCGAAGCAGCGACAGCTGGTCGACTTGAACCATCGACACAGTTATCGCAGAAGCTTGCCGAACAACTCTTTCCAAGGCTGCCACTTTGGTGCCCGATGTGGGATGACGTGCCGGCATAGATACACTCTATAACGATGTCATGCGTGCTTTTGCGGGTCACGCGCGTTAGGCACCAGCGTGGTCTGCAAGCCATTGATCTGTCCAGCCACGGACGTCATCGAGCCCTTTCCGATAACAGAAGTCGCCGAGGGTTTCGTTTTGCTCACGCTCAGCCTTATAACACGCTAATACCGCTGTGATCTCTCGTGGTAGATCATCAAAAGGGATCACGTCCTTATACTTCTCATTCAACCGGTCACCAAGCAATCGACCCCCCAGAAATATCGTGTACTTACCGAGCGTACGCCCAACGATGCCGATATCTGAGTTATAAGGTCGCGCACAAGCATTTGGGCAGCCGGTCATTCTCAATGTAAACGCATCTCTATCTAACCCGAGTTTGGCAACTTCTGGCTCAAGAATATCAATCAATCCTGGTAGAACTCGTTCACTTTCTGCTACCGCAAGGCCGCATGTGGGCAAAGCAACACACGCCATGCTCCAACGCCTGAGTGTCGATATCTCTTCTGATGTCTTTACTCCGTGATCATGAAGGATTGACGCGATACGTTCTCGATCACTCTCCACAAGATCCGTGAATAAGATACTCTGATGGGCCGTAATCCGCACACCGGGTGACATTTCACTAAGAATTTTCCGCAGGGCTGTTTTGAGCTGGAACCCTTCACGATCAATGATACGACCGTTTTCAATATTTAAACCATAGAAGAACTTTCCGTCGCCCTGCTCGAACCAGCCAATATGGTCATCAAATCCATAGACATCGACGTCTCGACAGGCTGTGAGTGGCTTTCCGAAATATTCTTGGACCTTCTCTTTGAAGGTCTCAAAGCCCATGTTGTGAATGGTGTATTTTAAGCGGGCAACTTTTCGATCCGAGCGGTTTCCATGATCTCGTTGCACTTTAACTATCGCAACGGCAATATCGATGACATCCTCTGGCGAAACAAAACAAAGACGTTTTGCAAGTGCGGGAAAAGTCTTTGCAGCACTTGGCGTGACTCCCATACCGCCGCCGGCAAGCACGTTATACCCAATAATTTTTCCATCTTCATGAACCGTAAGAAAACCTAAATCATTTGCGTAGACGTCAACACAATTGTCTTCAGGTAATGCGAAGGCTGTCTTGAACTTTCTGGGTAAATAGGTCGGGCCATAAATCGGTTCGACTTCGTGACCATTTGATCCACCAGCAGCAAGTGTCTTTTCTCCTGTTTCGTCATCGGTAAGCCAAATTTCATGGTATGCCGTTGTTCGAGGAGCAAGTGCCTCAGCAAGTTCTTCGGCTTTGGCCATCATTTCATCACGTACTGAATTATTCCGTATGGGAGCGGGGCAACACATGACATT
>NZNR01000031.1 GCA_002694955.1 Planctomycetaceae bacterium | reverse complement strand
GTGGGCTTCTGTACGGTCGATCGACGATGTCGATGATTTGTACCGGAAGTGCCGTCAGTCGTGCCTATAAGGCCGGGGGGAAGTATGCAAACGCAGAGTTTATCCAAGTCCACCCAACTGCAGTTCCGGGCGCCGATAAATTGCGACTGATGAGTGAAAGCGCTCGCGGAGAAGGCGGAAGGGTCTGGGTCCCCAGGAAACCTCAGGACGCCCGGGATCCAAAGGATATCCCAGTAGATGAGAGATACTACTTTCTTGAAGAGCGATATCCAGAGTACGGAAACCTTGTTCCGAGGGACATCGCCACTAGGGAAATTTTTGATATTTGTACAACTGACGGTCTGTCGGTTGAAAAAGATCGCCTTTGCGTCTACCTCGACCTCACGCATATTCCTCGGGAAACTCTCGACAGAAAACTTGGTGGGATCCTTGAAATCTATGAAAAATTTCAGGGCGTAGACCCGCGCGTTGCCCCAATGAAAATTTTTCCAGCAGTTCATTATTCGATGGGTGGACTTTGGGTCGACTACGAAAAGAGTGAAACTGGCGGTTTGGTCGAGGGTTCTCCACGTAATCAGCAAACAAATATTCATGGTCTCTATGCAATTGGAGAATGTGACTATCAGTATCACGGTGCCAATCGGCTCGGTGCAAACTCATTGCTTTCTTGTATTTTCAGCGGACTCTTTTGTGCGTCTGGCGTCATTTCCGGCAGTAAAGGGAAAGCCCCTTTAGAGACAAGCCGAGAGTTTGTAGCGGCGGTGAAGAGGCAAGAGGATTATCATCAATCGATTCTCTCCCGGCCTGCAGGAGAATCAAATCCTTACGATATTCACCAGCAACTCGGTAACATTATGACTCGAACAGCTACCGTCGTAAGGCGAAACGACCAGCTCGTGCAGGCGTACGATGACGTGTGTCAGCTGGAGAATGTTTGGCAGAACTGTAGCCTCTCCGATACTGGCAATTGGACAAATCAAAACGTTGTGTTCACCAAGGCGGTTGGTGATATGTTTCCAATCGCAAAGCTTTTGTTGAAAGGAGCCTTGCTCCGTGATGAGTGTCGAGGTGCTCACTACAAGCCAGACTTCGCAATGCCTGGAATTGCAGCAACTGAGCCAGAAGAGCAACGCGCGGAAGCCGAGCGTTGGTGTGATCGTTTTGAGGCAAATACTCGCAAGTGGCTTAAGTCCACAATTGGTGTTCACGGAGATGATGGGCATCCAGTAATTACATATGAAGACGTTGATACAACACTCATTCCACCCCGGCCTCGTCTCTACGGCCTTGTAGGTGGAGAAGTTATTGAACAGGTTTGGAAAGAGCGGACTGAAAAAGTGACTGAAGCTGCGTCAGTAGGGTAATAGAACAACCGGCTTCAACATACCTTGGTACCCATAAATCGTTGGGAGTGAGCATGATAACGGCATCCACATTACCGAACTCAGAAACAAGCACTGATGAAAAACATGATCCGCGAGAAATTCGTGTTCGGGTTCTGCGACAAGACGCCCCGGGTGAAGAGAGTTACTGGGAGCAGTTCGCTATTCCTTACGAGCCGAATATGAATGTGATTAGTGTCCTGCAAAGAATTGCGGCGATATCGAAGTCGCAAGATGGGCGACGAGTGTCTCCTGTAGCATGGGACTGTTCGTGCCTCGAAGAGGTTTGTGGTTCTTGCGCGATGATTGTGAACGGCCGGGTGCAAATGGCTTGTTCATCGTTGGTTGATAAACTTCTGAAAGAAAATCCAGGTGAAATTGAGCTTCGTCCTCTCAGTAAATTTCCAGTAGTTCGTGATTTGAGTGTTGATAGGGGACGCGTTTTTCACTCATTGGAACGGGTTAAAGCGTGGATTCCAGTAGACGATTCATATGACCATGGTCCGGGTCCAAGAATTTCTCCAGAAGAGCAGGAAGATGCCTATCCGCTGACCACATGCATGAGCTGCGGGTGCTGCATGGAAGCTTGTCCCCAATTCAACAAAGTTGAAGTGGTTCAACGAGAAGGGGAATCGGATGAAGAGTTTGAGTCTCGCAAGAAATCAGCTTACGACAAGCAGTTTCTAGGACCACATGCGATTAGCCAAGCTGTTCTTTTTAACAGCCACCCAACAGGTAGCATGAATGCAGATGAGCGACTGCAGTCACTCACGGGCCAAGGCGGTATTCAAATGTGTGGCAATGCTCAAAACTGTGTTGCTGTATGCCCGAAAAGTATTCCTCTCACTCGATCTATCGCTCGTGCCGGACGGGCAGCAACAGTCTGGGCAATAAAGAAGTTTTTTGATCGCTGAGTGAGACCGAANGNNTCGNCCGCTAAAAGCCATTCGTCCACGTGCACAAGAAAAACCTCGCGAAACACAGCCTTAAGTGGCTGTTTCGACAATCGATCTGCAACGAACACCAGAATCACTCCGAATTGCGTACTGTTCGTTTGTATGGTATCGTCTCGAAAAGACCAAGTTTTCTAGCAATTTGCTCTCTGCGAACCGGTAGTTCCAGCTAGAGATCGCCCAGATAGAACCGGATCTTAGGATTGCTGTAGTCAAGCACGGCTGTTCATTGTGGCTTGCACTCGGTTAATTTTTACGAGGATAGTACGAGGATAATAAGAGCAACTCACATGAGAGAAGGTTCGGAGTGACAAGTCAGAGACAGCCGCGGCGGCGTCGCCCTGCCAAGGCGAAAAGACGTTCCTCCCAAGACACGAATGGTCGGGAGGGCAGGACGGTAGCTGAGGGGAGCAGGCAAGAAGGAGCATCGCGATCCGCGACGTCTTCCACAAAGGCAGCCGGAACAGAAATCAATAACGGAGGGTTCTCAACCCTTGGGCTTTCTCCCACGACTCTTCAAGCTGTAAATCAAGCTGGATATTCTCAGCCAANGCCANTTCAGTCAGGAGTTATTCCGAGGGCNATAGCAGGAATTGATGTACTAGGGCAGGCGCAGACAGGAACGGGAAAAACCGCTTCGTTCGTGCTTCCAATACTCGAGTTNCTCACACGGAGTTCAGGACGGGGTCACGGCGTGCGTGCACTTGTTCTGGTACCCACACGTGAATTAGCCGTTCAGGTTCGTGATGAATTTGAAAAGCTCGCAGCAGGGTCCAAACTTCGATGTGTCGCGGTGTATGGTGGAAAGCCCATCAAGTCTCAGATCGATAAGCTTGCAAGGAATCCTCAAGTCGTGGTTGGTACTCCAGNGAGAGTTCTTGACCACATGAGTCGTGGCACACTCGTTCTCAGTGATCTCGAGCTTGTAACACTCGATGAGGCTGACAGAATGTTAGATATAGGCTTCCGACCAGATATAGAAAAGATTCTTCGGCGGTGCCCGCAAAGCCGACAGACGCTACTTCTTTCCGCTACTGTTCCGCCACCAGTTGCGAAACTAGCAACGCGATACATGCGTGATCCGGAGGTTCTCGACTTTTCAACAAAGGAAATTTCTGTCGAGACAATTGAACAGTTTTATTTTACAGTTGATCCCTCACGTAAGTTTGCCTTACTCGAACAATTACTTGAACGTGAGCAGCCTCGGCAGGCAATTGTTTTCTGCCGCACAAAACGGGGGACTGATAAAATCAATGAGCGTCTACAGAGACGTAGAAAAGAAAAGAAGACGAGCGTGGCGTGTATCCACGGTGACCTTGCACAGAATGTACGGGATCGAGTGATGCGTCAATTCCGTGAAGGTCAAATAGAGGTTCTGGTTGCAACAGATGTGGTGGGTCGTGGTATTGATGTTTCCGGTGTTTCACACATCATTAATTACGACATCCCAGAGTTCTGTGATGACTACGTACATCGTGTTGGCAGAACCGGCAGAATGGGTCGAGAAGGTGTCGCCTATACGTTTGTTGCTCCCGAGGAAGGCACTCAGTTGACTCGTATTGAAATGCGAATCGATAAACTCTTGGAAAGAAGTGAAATTGCTGGATTCTCTGCACTTGAGCCAAAACCGACTGCTACTCCTCTTACCAACGAACAACAGGTCAGAGATGGAAAAGATTTTGGTGGCTCAGTAGGAGANGCTTCGGCTGCTCCGAAACCAGCTCCATCACTTCTTGGCAGAAAGCGTGGNCCCAAGCGTTTTCGTAGGGCGTTATAGGTCTCGNAACTGTACGGGTAAGGGAAAATGTCAGGACGGGCAGTACGGCAGCGATTGCAGAGTTTGGAATTAGCGGGAGTGACATGTCTGCCAAAAAATCAGCNGCATGTGGGGACACAGCGAAGTTCTTCGCACGGTCGAGAGCAAGTGGCAACTTCAAGTGATGCCCATGAGCAGCTTCAGATTCTTCGTGACGATGTAGCTCAGTGTCAGAAGTGTCCTCAACTTGCATCTTCCCGTACACAGACAGTATTTGGTGCAGGGTCAGNAAGCCCTCGNCTTTGTTTCCTCGGTGAGGCACCTGGAGCAGACGAAGACGCGTCAGGGATTCCGTTTGTTGGTCGTGCAGGAAAGCTGCTAACCAAGATCATAGAGGCCTGCACACTTTCTCGTGAAGACGTCTATATTCTCAACGTGTTGAAATGTCGACCGCCTGAGAATCGCCGTCCACATCCTGAAGAGGTAGATAATTGCCGTTCATTTTTTGAGCAACAGCTCGAAATAGTACGACCAGAGTTCATCTGCTGTCTTGGTGCAAGTGCGGCTCATGCTCTGCTTGAAACAACACAGTCAATAGGGTCGCTTCGGAAAAAGTGGTTTGAATACAAAGAAAGCCGTGTCATATGCACCTATCATCCTTCCTACCTCCTTCGGAATCCATCTGCGAAACGTGATGTGTGGGAGGATATGAAACGTCTTATGGAAGCGATGCAAATACAGCTGCCCGCCCGCTGAGCGAGCTGCATTCGCGAGTATCACGATTGATCGAGTAAAGCCTCTGTGGCTTGCTCGATGACGGACGCTGTTTGCTGTTCATCAGCAGACTCCGCAATGATCCGTACGATAGGCTCAGTATTGCTAGCACGTGCCAGCAACCAACCGTCAGTGAATTCAATACGTATNCCATCAAGCTTGCTTGTAGTTGCCTTNGGNAAGGCGAGAGCAACNCGCCCNAANGCTTTTTCAATGTCTTGTTCGGACCAGCCAAAGGGAAGCACGATCTTTGTTTTCTTGATCGTAAAAGGCGGGAAATCTTTGATCAGGCTGGTAACAGGAGTGAGTTTNCCGCCCTCGCACATNCGTTCGAGAACAAGAGCCATTGCGACAAAGGAGTCTCGAACAAGCCCAACGCGAGGATCAATTACGCCGCCGTTCCCCTCACCTCCTAGAACAGCATTGCTTCTCAGCATCTCATCAACAACATTTGCTTCACCGACAGCTGAAAGTATGCATNGTGAGCCGTGTTGTTTTGCAAGGTGCGCAGTAATGCAGCTCGTTGAGCAGTTGATAACGATCGGCCCTGGTGAATTCATGAGTACGGCATCTGCTGCAAGCGCAAGCGTTAATTCTTCACCNAAATANNCCCCTGCATGACTNGCGATAGCGAGTCTGTCTGCATCGGGATCTTGGAAGAAGCCGATATCAGCTCCAGCTGCTGGTATCCGAGGCAACCAANCAATAAGGTTGTCCGCTGTGGGTTCAGGTTCATGTTCAAATTGGCCATCCGGTGGCTCTCCAGCCACAGTGACTTCACAGCCAAGTGCCTCAAGAAGCGGCCTNGCCAATCGGCTTCCNGCACCGTGGCCGCAGTCTATCCATACCTTTGGTTTCACCTTGCGAATTGATTCAACATCAACAATCGAAAGGACTCTATCGAGATGTGATGCTGTACTGTCAATCGTATCAATATGTCCATGTGTCAATTTTGTTTGGGTCTTCGTTGGAGACCTTCGTAGAGCTTCAAATCGTAATCGTACGGCCTCTCCTGCCACAGCCGGAAGAACACGGCCCTCTGATGAGAAAAGCTTAAGTCCGTTGTACGGTGCCGGATTATGACTTGCTGATATCTGTATGCCACCGGCTGCATTATTTTCAACAACAGCAACTCCAACCGTTGGCGTTGAAGCGATATCGCAGTCGAGGACGTGTCGACCACTGGTTACAAGAGCCTTCGTAATAGCGTCTCTGATTCCTGGTCCAGATGCTCGACCATCTCTTCCGATTACAATGGGGCCATCAGGCAGGGTTTCGATGAAACTGCAGGCATACGCTGCCGCAATATCATTGGTGAGGGACTCGCCGACAATTCCTCGGAGCCCCGAGACACTGACAATGAGCGGTTCAGAATGCTTTGAATGCGTATCGGTCTCGCTCTTCATTGGTTTTCCTTGGGAATAGCTGCACGTTTTTGAGTTGGGGAGTATAAATCTAAACAAAATCAGAAGGATACCCGTTTTTCCTGTGGAGTTTTTGATGGCGTCAATGTCTGCTGATCTAGTGAAGGATTGTCTCGCGTGTTTAAATGAAGCCCATCAGAATGACATGATTACTGATCATTCTCTGGCGACCATGCAAACGTGGTTGAAGGAGCCGCGGTATACAGAGTTTGCTCAGCAACTTGCTGATCTCATTGTTTGCGCAAAAGCAGAAGCAGAAATTTGGAAAGCGCTGGACGATGCCTATTGGACAGTCATTCCATTTGGCACTGGCGGAAGGCGTGGGAAAATGTTCCCTGTTGGATCGAATGCGATTAATGATCGCACGATTGGCGAGAGTGCCCAAGGTCTAGCCGAATATGTCATGGATGCCAATTTGGCCGGTGATGAGCCAAGTTGTGCAATTGCCTATGACACGCGACATCGTTCAGAACATTTTGCCAAGTTGTGTAGTGAAATTCTTTTAGCAGCAGGCTTCAAGATTTTTTTCTTACGAGGATATCGCAGTACTCCAGAGCTTTCGTATGCGGTTCGCTACACCAAGAGCACATGCGGCATTATGGTTACTGCGAGCCATAACCCCCCTAGTGATAATGCCGTGAAGGTGTACTGGTCTGGTGGTGTCCAAGTGTTGCCTCCTCATGACAAAGGCATCATTGAAAAAGTTATGCACGTTGATGAAATCAACCGTGTCCCGTTCCATGATGGAGTCCAAGAGGGGCGAGTTGTTTTCATGGAAGATGAAATTGACCCTGCTTTCGTAAAGGCTGTTCTACAACAAGCAACTAGTAGTGCTCGTGAACTTTCAGTTTTGTACACACCGTTGCATGGTGTTGGTGCTACTGCGGTTTGCCCAGTATTACAGGCCGCTGGTTTTCAGGACGTGAGGCTATACGCTCCACAAGCTGAGCCTGATGGAGACTTTCCTAATGTTCCGGGGCATGTTGCCAATCCAGAAAATCCAGAAGTGCTTACTGGAGCAATCGAGGAAGCCCGTACTCGATCTGATGATGTGGTGATGGCAAGCGATCCAGACTGTGATCGTCTTGGTGCCGCCGCGGCTTTAAGGCCGAAGAAGGATAGCGAATGGAGAACATTCACGGGCAATCAACTTGGTGCTTTGTTGGCTGAGTGGGTGCTTGAGACAAAGAAAAGGCACAATGTTCTCCAGTCGACAGATACCATTGTCACAACTCTTGTTACGAGTGGCCTTATTCGTCGGATTGGTGAAAAGTATGGAGTGAATGTAATCGATGGACTCCAGGTTGGCTTTAAGTGGATTGGTCGAACAATTGATGATATTGGGCCGGAGCACTTTATTTTTGGTTGTGAAGAATCTCACGGATATCTGGCAGGTACGCATGTCCGTGACAAAGATGCAAGTGTCGCCGCGTTACTTCTGGCTGAGTTAGCAGCAGAACTTAAAGCACAAGGAAAGACCCTGCATCAAAAACTGGATGATCTTTTCTGTATCCACGGCTGTCATCTTGAACGGCAAGTAGCGATAAAATTGCCCGGAGCAGCAGGAATGGAGCGAATGCAAGAGATCATGAAAAGTCTGCGAGCAAAACCGCCAAAATCGTTGGGGGGCCTGGTCGTAAGACGAACAAGAGACTACGGGCAATTGAAAGTTCACGTTCCAGGTCAAGCACAGTCGTCATTTGAAGGTGAGCAAGGAAACCTTGTTATCTTCGATCTGGTCGATTTTGGAAATACAAATGAGAAAGTTCCAGAGTCCCAGTTTCCTCCCTTAGGCAATGCTGTAGCAGTCAGGCCTTCCGGGACTGAACCTAAAATTAAGCTTTATCTCTTCACCGCTTCCGAACCGACGTCTTTAGAAGAACTGTCGACCGTAAAGGCTCAATTGGAAGGCCAACTCAATCTCCTTGAAGAAGATTTACGAAGCCGTGTGGGAGTGTAAGAACGGAGCCGCACTCGCAACAGGGAGCAAAATGGACGCCTGCTTTCCTCGCTCATCAACTCGGGGAGATGGCAAAAGGCATTTTCTTCATAGAATGCATGAATGAGTGAATCCTCTGATCTAAGTTCTGAAACATCTCCAGCAGATACTGGTGAATTGACCACGTCTCCTGACTGCGCAGCAGCAGCGAAGAAGGTCCGCGACTTTCCGCAGACGGCGGGCGTCTACTTAATGAAGGACGCCGCCGGTAGAGTTATCTATGTTGGTAAAGCCAAGAATCTACGTAGCCGAGCAGGCAGTTACTTTCTGAAGGCGGCAGAAGTTGACCGCCGCACAGCTGACCTTGTTCGTGAAATACGAGACATCGACTATATAGAGGCAGATAGTGAAGTCGATGCACTTCTTCTTGAGAGCAGGCTGATCAAGGATGTGCAGCCACGATTTAATTCATTGCTTAAAGATGACAAAACGTTTCCGTATCTTCAGATTACTACGCATGAAGATTTCCCTCGGATCGAATTTACGAGATCGCCAGCCTCGAAGGGAGTGAAACTGTATGGCCCATTTCCTAGTGCAGGGAGTCTTCGTGGAGCGATCGCTGTACTTCAGAGAATTTTTAAGTTCCGAACCTGCTCACTTGATATCGACGTGGATGATCCCCAATGGCGGTGG
>NZNR01000030.1 GCA_002694955.1 Planctomycetaceae bacterium | reverse complement strand
CAGCAAACGAGACGTCGAACGTGGCAAATGGATTGAATCCTCCCATCCACAACGCTGACTCAGCAGTTTTTCCTGATGTTACTCGAAGGAGTGAGCCGTCAATTGTGTAGTGACAAGACTCGCTCGTTATCGGAATCTGTGGGTACTCGGTTTTGAGGTTTACCACCTGGTTTGGTGTAAAGCCCGATAACGGGATGGCAGAACTTTCATCAAATGTAAACCTGCCGCCCGCCTGTCTCTTGAATGCAATATCTAATGGGGTGACGTTGTCTGCTGCATAAGTTGAATGATTTCCAACGATGGCGGCCAGCAGAATAGCAAGCAGTCTGAATGCTCTTTTCATAACGATACACCTATTCCTTCATCTCTTTGATCCTGATGTTTCGCCAGGCAACCAGATGTGTGTCGAACGCCATAGGACAGAAGATGGTTCATTTTTCTAGTCTCGTGACTGAATAGTGTGAATTCGTTCTATTCGGCGAGAATCATCGAAGGCAGCTGTGCCAATGCGATGGATTGATTTCTATTTAACGCTTGCCTTAAAAATTTACTGTGTGCGGCCAGCCATATACGTGTGCCTTGGTGGGCTTTCGGTCCTCGTTCATCGGATGAAACTGTAATTCCACTTCTCGCTTATCGGGNTCGAACAGGATGATCCCGTAACCGTTCAGGTCATTGCCTGCTCCNTAGACGGTAATTCTNTTTCCAAAGCGATCATNNAACTCACCCGTGTTGACAGGTGCGCCAGGTGCACGGTTCTTGCCCTCTTCAATTGGTTGCCAGTGACGACTGGCTCGGGAAGAGAACGACGGAAACGAGTAGGTCATCGGTCCGTCGTTAAATCTCTCGACTCCATGGCGTCCGAGGGTTCCAAGATGGACGTCTCCGTGGAACATTACCACCGGCGCATCTCCAATCGCTTTCAGGGCGCGATTCCTGCCCGATTGTGGCCAGCCATTGGAATCAAGATCTGCGGATGTGGGAGAATACATGGCAATATGCGCCCAAGGACTCGAAGACACGATCGCTCCAAGGTCGGCCGAGGATTTCAAGTCTGCCGCCCACCTTTTCAGAAAAGCTTCCTGCTCTTTTCCTAAGAGTTGAAGATCAGTGCGATCAAGGGTGCGGCAATCAAAGTCAGGATCTCTCACGACTTCGATTTTAGAATCACGTTTTGTTCCCACGCCGACACCGATTGCTTTATCAATGACTTCTGATGGCGGACTCTTGAACTTGCGATCCTCGAGGATGGCAAAACGAACTCCGCCATATTCCAGGGCCGTATAATATGCAGTGACACCATCGCCATGCGGTCCAGGATTTACTGCATCAGGAAGATTTCCCGTCTGGGTGAATTCTGCAGCATTCACCCAGTCCGGATGAGTCGGGTAGCCTCCCGTTGTTCGACTCCCTTTCATTCGTACCCCTCCGTTGCCCCATAGGTCATTGGCGAATACATCATGATCATCGGTGATCATGATTATTGGGCGATTCCGCATCAGTTCACGAAAAGCCTCACCAAACCTGCGATACTTCTCGAGGTAGTTTTTCATTCCTTCGGGAACGTCTGTTTGTGTCTCTGCGCGAAACATTGGACTCCCATAGTCATTCTCGTAAATTTGATCTCCCGTAAAAATGACGAGATCAGGGTCGTGAGAAATGACTTCTGCAATCGCTTCCTTCCATGGCCANCCGATGTCTTTATGACATGAAAGGCCAGCTACTTTTANNACAGAGTTCCGCTGAGGTTCTGCGCGNAAAATTCCTTCAGATGAAGATTCTCCGCATGTGACTTTGAAAAAGACGCGATTCTTCCGTGGCCACTTCTTCTGAACAAAAAGAGCCGTGGCTGTGAGTTGATCGATAGGTTGTGTAGCAGCGAGTTNCCACTCGTTGTCTGCCTTTTCACGTAGCCAAAGCGTTACTTGTTCCGGATTTTCTGTTGTCTGTGCTGTNGGATCAGCGTCAAGATGCACAAGGAGTTTCATCGTTCCCTGATGCTGACAATATTGCGTCCATAGAATCTGCTCGGCAAACGCGCTGACGTCCAACGCACCAAGAACCAACAGAACGATCAGCCAGGCTCGTGCTTGTCTATTCATGTCATGCCTTTGTATTCATCTCACCCGAACAATGCTACATGACCTGTTCTCGTTTGCACGCTGTTTTCGTATAGACATGGACGTGTTGAATCCACNGGGCCAATGGTCAGGCATTTTTTTACGGCGTTGGACGTGATCTCACTGCATCATTTCTGATGTCACATTGCTATGTGTTGTTACATAACGGTGATGTCCAAACCAAGAAACAGTATGTTCGTGCACGTGACTACGCGACTATTTCTTTCACCACATGTCCATGGACATCGGTCAACCGCATGTCTCTGCCACTAAAACGAAACGTGCTTCGTGTATGGTCGACGCCCAGTAGGTGAAGCATTGTGGCGTGCAGGTCATGCATTTCGAGACGATTTTCAATGGCGCGATACCCAAACTCATCGGTTGCGCCATATATGATTCCTGGTTTCACGCCACCGCCCGCCATCCAGACCGTAAATCCGTACTGATTGTGGTCTCGCCCGTTGGCTCCTTGGGCAAATGGAGTTCGGCCAAACTCGCCCGCCCAGACAACGAGCGTTTCATCAAGCATGCCACGTTGGCGAAGGTCTTGTAACAAGGCAGCAATTGGCTGATCGACAGCTCGTGCATTATCCTCATGACCCTTCTTCAAGTTTTTGTGTTGATCCCAACGGTCATGACCAACATTTGGACAGGTCAGTTCGATGAAGCGAACCCCCTGCTCTACCATNCGCCGNGCAATCAGGCATTGTGCCGCATAGATGCGAGTTGGTTCATATTCGGCCTCAAGCCCATAGAGTTCTTGTATGTGCTGAGGTTCATCACTGATTGACATGACCTGCGGAACCGCCATTTGCATGGAATACGCTAACTCATAATTTTTAATTGCAGATTCTATGCTGTCGTGCTTTCCAAACTGAGACTCAGCAAAGCTGTCTAGTTCGTGAATGAGGTCGAGCTTCGCTCGTTGGTCTTGTGGTGTTGTCTTGTGAGGCGTGATGTTTGCAACGCCTGTACCTGATGGCTTAAAGACTGAGCCCTGGTAACTGGCCGGAAGAAAACCACTGCCAAAACAATCGAGGCCACCCGGAGGAATAAGCCCGCCATTGAGCACAACAAACCCCGGCAGATTCTGACACTCACTTCCCAGTCCATAGTTGACCCACGCGCCCATGCTCGGTCGGCCTTGGAGTGCACTCCCCGTGTGGAGAAAGTAGTTGGCAAATGTGTGCTCCGGGAACCCCGACGTCATTGATCGAATGACAGCAAGTTCATCAACGCATTGGGCTACATTCGGAAAAAGTTCACTTACGGGAATGCCAGAGTCGCCGTGCTGTTTGAATTTCCAAGGACTCGCAAGCAAATTTCCGTTGTTATTGAACTGAGTTGGCTCCACTTTAAAAAGTGCGCCAGGATCTTTGCCGTTGTGTTTATCGAGCAGTGGTTTCGGATCGAACGTGTCAACTTGTGAGGGCCCACCATCCATATATAAAAAGATGACGTTTTTTGCTCGAACCGTATGGTGTGGCCCATGGCCAGCCTGTATAGGTGAACTTTTTAGTGCTACGTCATTTGCAAACGCTGGGTCGGCATGAAGTGCTGCAAGTGCCACTGCACCAAACCCATTTGCGCATTGCGCAAGCATCCCACGGCGACTCATTGGATTGGGTCGGCGTTGGTGGCACGGAAATGGATCGTGGTGAATCATCGTAGGAAGATAAACTCCTTCGTGTTCACGAGAGCATGAGCTAGTTCTGACCAGCAGGTCTCATCAAAGTCATATGCCTTGTTGTCGGATGTCTTTGAAGACAGGAACGCAAGAGATGTTGCCGTTTCTTGTTNGGTTGGATAGCGGCCGAATGCTGAGAGGTACATCCATTCAATCCGATTAGAGNNGGCNTCGAAGCCAGTGCCGGTTGTGTTTTTTGCTGCTNGCTTGCTCCAGTCGTCTGCCAATTCAACAACGAGCGGATCATTCAAAAGAATGAGCGGTTGGGCTGGAACGTTCGATACATTCCGCCGGCCCATGGAACTGAACGGAGTTGGCGTGTCGAATGCCAGCATGAACGGCGAAAGGAAATTACGCCGCACGGAAATATAGATTGAGCGACGACCATCACCATCAAGGGAACCACTTTTTTTGGGCCGCCCCCTGCCGTCCATGAATGATGTCAGATGGATTGGAACNGGAGGNCCGAACGCGGTTGTATCGAGTCGGCCGGAAAGTGTGAGGAGAGAGTCTCTGATTGCTTCACCCTGCAGACGCCTCGGGGGGCAGTGGTGCCATAGCAAGTTGCTCGGATCCAGTTCTTGTGCCTTCTGGTTGGCATGGCCCGACATCTGGTATGTCCGTGACAGGACGATGTATTTGATCATGCTTTTGATGCTGCGGCCTTCTTGCAGAAATCTGGTTGCAAGATGGTCNAGGAGATGAGGATGCGTTGGTCGTTGCCCGAGAAAGCCAAAGTCGTCAGTGGTTGGCACAATGCCACGGCCCATGAGATGGTGCCAGATGCGATTGACGATGACCCGCGAAGTCAGTGGATTGGTTGGATCGTTNANCAACTCTGCCAGTTGAAGTCGGCCACTCCCTTTTTCGATCGAAAGTGGCTTGTCACCCGAGATTGCAGTGAGGAAGTGGCGGGGCTCAATTGGTCCTGGTTTTGCTGAGTTGCCGCGAATCAGAATGCGGTCGTCTTCACCTGTTCCGTCCATCATTGACAGGGCCAGACGTGATGAACGGACAATTCGAGAAGCGAGTTGTTCTCGTTCGCCTNTCCATGAAGAAGCGATGTCGCGGGCNNAAAGGTCAGTTTCAGGCTGGGGGTCNTTNTTCAGTATGGCTTCAGCTNTCTTTGCATACTCTTCGTATTTTTGGTCACCCTCAGTTATTCGTTCTTCCAATGTGGCTAATTCATTCTTGGAGAAACCTTGGACAGCAAGGCGAACAGCAATCTGCTTATCTGCCTCTGGTATGAATTCCAAGTGGACGCGATGACCGACGTATCGGTCGAGGTCCAGCCGCACCCAGCGCTGACCCTCCTTAAAACGGACAACCGTCTTTTGATGGAGTGGCCCGTGAACGAGACGATGTGAGTCGACGCAGGCAACAATATGCCCCGTACCATCAACGAGGCAATGAACCTCACCATCTTTTAATTCAAAGGTTGGTGAGCGAAGCGTTCTGCCACTCTTAGGTAATTTTGCCAGCTTACTTTGGTTTTGTATCGCCCCCTCTGTTATCGATTCGAGGCCATTCCATACCGGATCATTCACTGCGGCGTCAGACGTACTGATTTTCAGTTGGCCAGTGCTGCTGTCGAGGTATGGCTCCCCTGCTCTTCTCGGAGATAAGCCAAAGATAAAACCATCCTGAAGAAAGTCGTCGTTGGAACAATTGGAGTAATCAAACAGTATGGAGTCTTCCGGCAGTATGGAGTCTTCAGGTATGGGATCATCAGTCGGTTTTGTTGCACCGTTTGGGGCCCGAGTGCTATCCGGTGCCTGAATGCCGTGGCTCTCAAGCAGGTTCCGAATTTGGCGTTGGTGAGTAGTGTTGATTTCAGCCAGTTCGATCGCAGTTTCCCGGTTCTGTTCCATTGATTCAAAGCGAACCTGTCTGTAGTCACTGCTTTGCAGAAATCCGCTAAGCGAATAATAGTCGGCCGTTGATATGGCATCGTATTTATGGTCGTGGCAACGCGCGCACGCGGCGGTAACGCCAAGGAAAGTCTTTGAAAACACATCGATCATGTTGTCAAATCGATCCGTCTCATCTTTTCGAATATCGACCGGTGAATGAACCCATTCGCCTAAAAACCAGAATCCTGTTCCAAGGACAGATTCATTGAAATGTTCCTCTGGATGCATTCTGGGATTTTTCAGGAGATCACCAGCAATGTGTTCGCGGACGAATTGATCGTACGGAACGTCAGCATTCATTGCTCGAATGACATAGTCGCGGTATTGAAATGCGTTGGGCGTGTCATTGTCGAATTCATGTCCTCGAGATTCTGCGTAACGGACAATGTCCAGCCAGTGCCGTCCCCATCGCTCGCCAAAGTGTGGGGATTCAAGGAGTTGATCGACAACGTGTTCGGTTGCCTGCGGGTTTTTGTTTTGGATAAATGCTTTGACTTCATCTGCCGTTGGAGGCAGGCCAATCAAATCAAAATAAAGCCGCCTTAGAATCGCTGTTTGTTCCGCCTCTCGAGATGGCTTGATATGAGCCTGTTCAAGTTGTGAAAGTATAAAATAGTCGATCTCATTATTAACCCAGTCTGCATTGTGAATTGGTGGCAGTTCAGGAGTCTGTATCGGCTGCCACACCCAGAAATTGGCTTTTCTGTTTTCCAGATCGAATTCCTGTACAGACTCCTTGGTAGGAGCTGGTTCGTCTGGCCAGGGAGCACCCATATTGACCCAGCGGGTAAGTGTCTGAATGGCTTCGTCACTCAGTTTGCCTTTGGGTGGCATTTCATATGAGTCGTAATGGACCGCTTCGATAAGCAGGCTGCTGCTTGCGTCACCCGGAACAATAGCTGCTCCTGAATCACCGCCCCGTACGTGAGATGCTCGGCTGTCAAGCAGGAGGTTTGCTTCAATACGTTTCGCGTCAACGCTATGACATTGATAGCAATGATCAGCTAGTAATGGTCGCACCTTCTTCTCGAAAAACGCAAGATCGTCTACCGAGAACGGTTGATCGCTCGCGTGCGTTGAGGTGCTTGCAACGCAGAGGAAGCAGAGCACCAACAAGAGATGAAAGGCTGTTCGCATGTCGGGCATCACGGTACGTACAAAAACAACGTATACATGGAAGTAGGGGCTACAGTTTGAGGACGATGGACTGCCTTCATGCTCGTGTCATCTCCTCTTCAATAAATGGTATCCACTTCATTGATATTACGTATAAGAAGCTAGTGATTGCCAGCGGACGGGAACACG